>NZ_FRDN01000013.1 GCF_900143285.1 Desulfitobacterium chlororespirans DSM 11544 | reverse complement strand
AATTTCTTTATAGGGATCTAAAACGGGCGAGGGCTTTTCTTTAGTCAGTTGATAGTGAGGAATATGGGAATCATTGAGGGCTTTACGTATGGTCTGCCGGGCCACTTTCAAGTTACGGCTAATCTTTCGGATGGACCACCCTTCAACGAAATGCTTCTTTCTGATATACTCTTTATCGACCATCTCTAGCATGTCCTTCCCCCTGTACGATTGTTGTCTCAGCAACTCCAATCATACAGAATTAGGCTCTGGAGGTGGTCAACTTTTTGGTTAGCAAACCCTATTTTTGTGGTCAACATTTATGTTAGCACTACTAGAATAGTAAAAGGCAAAAAGTGCCCTCCTCAATAAAACTACGCTGGAATGTACCAAGAACGCCATGTTTCTGGGCACACTCCAGCGTAGTTTTGCTTTATACAGTAAAGGAAAGGCTTCTTACCTGATGCGCTTGCTGACGAAGCGCTCCATCCGGGTTAAGGCCTCTTGAATCTGTTCCGTGGAATAAGCATAGGAGCAGCGGATATGTCCTTCTCCCGAGGGGCCGAAAGCTGTACCGGGAACCACGGCTACTTTTTCTTCCCGCAGAAGCTCATTGGCAAATTCCTCCGAGGTCAACCCAGTAGCTTTGATGCTGGGGAAGGTATAGAAGGCGCCCAGTGGCTCGAAACAGGATAAGCCCATTTTGCGGAAGCCATGAACCATCAGTCGGCGGCGGCGATCATAGGTTGCCACCATATCCTGCATGGCCTGTTCGGCGGAGCGGACCGCTTCTAAAGCGGCCAGTTGGGCGGTGATGGGAGCACAGAGCATTGTATATTGGTGAATCCGGGTCATGGCCTGGATAAAGTCATGGTGTCCGGCCACATAGCCGATTCTCCAGCCGGTCATGGCATAAGATTTGGAAAAACCGCTGATATGCAAGGTGCGGTTTCTCATATTGGGCAAGCTGGCGAAGGCTGTATGGCTGCCGCCGTAGCTCAAATCCGAATAGATCTCGTCAGCCACAACGATCAAATCATGATCCTGGACGAACTTGGCAATGGGTTGGTAGTCTTCCCAGGTCATGATGGCTCCGGTAGGGTTATTAGGATAGGAGAGCACCAGAACCTTGGCGTTGGGGGTATAGACCCGCTCCAGATCCTCTACCCGCACCCGGAAATCTTCTTCTTCCCGGGTGGGAACATAATGAACTTCCGCACCGGCCAGGGTTGCACAAGGGCCGTAAGAGACATAGGCAGGGTCTGTAAGCAAGAGGGCGTCTCCCGGGCCGAGCAGGGCGCGCATCGCCAGATCGACGGCTTCGCTGGCGCCTACGGTGATCAGGATTTCATCATTAGGATTGTATTCCAGGCCCAGCTTTTTCTCCATATTCCAGGAGAGGGCCTGCCGCAGCTCCAGAAGTCCTGAGTTGCTGGTATACATGGTTTGTCCTTGCTCAAGGGAAAAGATGCCGCTCTCTCTCACGGTCCATGGCGTGACAAAATCCGGTTCGCCGACACCAAGAGAGATCACATTTTTCATTGTTGAGACCAGATCAAAGAATTTGCGGATCCCTGAGGGCGGTAAATTGGCCGCGATCGGTGAAAGGTACTGATTCACGGTGAAATCACCAGCCTTTCGGGATTATCATCTTCCCCAAGGAGCTCCACGCCATTTTGCTTATAGCGTCTGAGGATAAAATGGGTGGTTGTGTCGGTGACATGCTCCAGGGGAGCAAGTTTTTCGGCCACAAATAAGGCTACTTCCTGCATGGTTTTCCCTTCAATTAATAGGGAAAGGTCATAACCTCCCGACATCAGGTAAACCGCTTTGATCTCAGGGAATTTCTGCAGACGGCGGGCTATTTTATCGAACCCATAACCTCGCTGAGGAAGAACCTTAACATCGATTAAAGCGGTTACCATGGGCTCGCCGGTCCGTTCCCAATTGATCAGCGGACAGTATTGAGCAATAACTTTTTCTTCTTCCCATTGCTTAATGCGCTCTTTTATAAACTCTTCCGACAAACCGGTCTGAATCGAAAGTTCTTCAAGGGATAAGCGGAAATCATTGGCAATGAGTTCGAGAAGCTTACGTTCATCATGTGTGAGCATGAACAAACTCCTTTCAATTAAGTTTTAAAACATCATATCACACTATTCTGTAGTACAACAAGAGAGGATAATACAAATTATTATATAGGATAGGGAAGAAAGGAAGAAGATTCTAAAATATCATATCACGAAAAAACTTGATTGTTAATCTACTTTAAGCAGAATCCGACCGTTTTTTGGACAAATTAGTGAGACATTCTTGGGCATTTTCAAGATTTAGGGTATAATAGAGTGATGATTTATTGCGCATTGCGAAAGGATATGTAGATTAATGGCACATCTTAACATAGTATTAGTCGAACCTGAGATTCCCCCCAATACAGGCAATGTAGCAAGGCTCTGCGCCGCTACGGGAGCCGCCTTGCATCTGGTCAAACCCTTAGGCTTTGAAATAAGCGATAAGCACTTAAAACGAGCCGGCTTAGATTATTGGGATATGCTGGATATTCGCATTTACGAAAACTATGCTGAATTCGAAGCCAAGAATCCCCAAGGCCCCCGCTACCTGGCAACCACCAAAGCACAACGCCTTCATACGGATATTCACTACCAACCGGGAGGGTATATCCTCTTTGGCAAAGAAACCAAGGGGCTCTCTCCGGAAATTCTGGCCCGCTATCCGGAGACGATTCTGCGCCTGCCTATGCGTGCCGATGCCCGGTCCTTAAATCTTTCCAATTCTGTAGCTGTAGTAGTCTATGAAGCCTTGCGCCAGTGGGGAAACCCAGGACTCGTATAAAATGTAGGATTGTTTGACTTAGGATTAGTATTGTTTGACTTCTGGAGGAAAAGACATGACCTTTGTTTTAACCTTTGTTATTGCCTTGATCATTGCCGTTATCGCCACTCCCTTGTCCATGAAACTGGGGAGACGTTGGGGAGCCATCGATTACCCAGGAGGCCGCCGCGTACATAAGACCCCTATTCCCCGGATCGGCGGCATTGCCATCTATGCAGCGTTCTGGATTGCCGTGATCATTATGGGTATATGGGATCGGCAGATTTGGGGATTGTTTTTCGGCAGTACGATTATTGTCATCGTCGGGGTTGTGGACGATATATTTGACCTGCGTCCCATGGTGAAATTGGTATGGCAGATTATTGCGGCTGCCCTTTTGCTTTTCTTCGGTTTTTCGATGAGTCAGATTTCTCTTCCCATCATCGGGATGAAATTGGATTTTGTGTCCATTGGTTTAGGATGGCTTGGCCTGGTCTTAGCAGTCTTTTGGATTGTAGGACTGGTGAATACAGTGAATATTTCCGATGGCTTGGACGGTCTTGCCGCAGGGATCTGCTTTGAAGCCGCTCTGCTGCTCTGTTGGTCGGCCATCCGCATTAATGAGGTAACGGAAGCCCACCTGACCTTGGCTTTAGCCGGTGCGGCCTTAGGCTTTTTATTCTTTAATTTTCATCCGGCCCGGGTGTTTATGGGGGATTCCGGGAGTATGTTTCTGGGCTATATTATCGGCGGAATCTCGATTATGGGGTTATTGAAAACCGCCACGGTCCTGGGTTTGGTGTTTCCTCTCCTTGTCTTGGGTATGCCCCTGACGGATATGACCTTTGCCATCATCCGCAGAAAATTGCGGGGCCATTCCATCGCCACGGCGGATCGGGGACATCTTCACCACCGCTTGTTGGATGCCGGCTTTAGCCAGCCTCAGGCTGTGCTGCTGCTTTACGCCATGAGCGGATGCTTTGGCATGGCAGCCGTATTAGGCGCCCTGGGTTCCTGGGTTTGGGCGGCAGCCCTTTTAAGTGCGGATTTTGCTCTCTTGGTGATCATTTTAATGCGTCGTACCGCCTTGCTCAGTGTCATGAGCCGGAAGCACAGCAAATAAGTATAATGAGTGTTGATGAGTTGCACTTAAGGAGTGGTAAAAATGGAAATTCGCTTTCACGGTCATGCTTGCTTCGAAATCATTGGGGAAAAGGGCAGAATACTGATCGATCCTTTCCTGAACGGGAACCCCGCCGCCGATGTGGGCCCGGAACATTTCACGCACCTTGACGGGATTCTGGTTTCCCACGGGCATTCCGATCATTTGGGGGATGCCATCGAACTCTCACAAAAGACCGGAGCTCCCCTTATTTGTGTCTTTGAGCTGGCCCGTCTCTGTGCCAAGTATGGGGCGAAGACCCATGCCATGCATATCGGCGGCAAGCATACCTTTAGCTTTGGCACGGTGCGTTTGACCCAAGCCCTGCACGGCTCGGTCTTTGAACCGCCAGGAGAAGAAGAATCCTTTACTTATGCCGGTATGGCCTGCGGATTTTTGATCCAGATGGATGGCAAATGGATTTACCATGCGGGGGATACAGGGCTTTTCGGGGATATGGAGCTGATCGGACGGCGGCACCCCTTGGCAGCCGCCATGCTGCCGATTGGGGACAACTACACCATGGGGCAGGAGGAAGCGGTCTATGCCGCTACCCTTTTAAGGCCCAACTATTTGATTCCCATGCATTATAATACCTTTCCGATTATCCAACAGGACCCTCAGGAGTTCATCGAGCTTTTAAAGAGAAAGTTCCCGGCCAGCAAAGGGGAGATTTTAGCCCCTGGCCAATCTCTGTTCATTTAATCTTATCATTTAATAATTGATAGAGTTGTTGTTTTAATACCTGCCGCATAAGGTGGGTATTTTTTATGGGTGTTTCGGAAAAACTCTCTTTATACCTATCTATGCTTTAAATAAGCAATGGATAGATAACGCGGCTCATCAGACGCTTTCACCTGTAAACACTCTGCGCCTGGCAAGTTTTGGATAAGGAGTTGATTCACAATGACACGAAGACCTTGTGCTGCTAACTGTTACTACTACGTTGAGGGTCGCTGTCGCTTAAAACAACAACCCATTGAGAAAAGGCATCTTTGTCCCTATTTCGAGGGACAAGGGATGAGCAGGGGGATGATTTGATGAAAGGAAAACAAAAACATATTAAGCTGAAAAGAACAGATCCGCTGGAAGCGTTGAAAATGGAGATTGCCGCAGAATTAGGCCTTATCGATCAGGTGCGCTTAAAGGGCTGGCATTCACTTTCAGCAAAAGACGCCGGAAAAATCGGGGGCTTAATGACGCAGCGCATCAAAAGCAGAAGCCAGCAGGGGAAAGATAATTCCCTGGATTAGCTTGGCTTTGAATTATATAACAGATGCTGATTCGACAAAATATTTTTCAAAATAAAACCGGGAATATGCCTTTCAGACCACCGGATGTGGTATAATTGAGTCTGAAAATCGCTTGATAAAGTAGGGAGCGTTACGATTGAGTCAGACGAAACATCAACAAATTTTAAGTTTCATTGAGGGCCTTGCCGTAGGCAGCAAGGTCTCTGTCCGCTTTATTGCCAAAGAGCTGGATGTCAGCGAAGGAACCGCTTACCGGGCCATTAAAGAAGCAGAGAATAAAGGATATGTCCGTTCCATCCCCAAAGTGGGGACCATCCGGATTGAAGGAGCTAAGGAACGACGCATTGAAGATTTAACCTTGCGCGAAGTCTCGCAAATTGCTGAAGGGATTGTGCTTTGTGGTTTTGAAAGTCTGGATAACTCGCCCAATAAGTTTTTGATTGCGGCGATGGAACTGGATGCCATGGAGAGATACTTAGAAGACAATTCTTTGTGTATCGTCGGGAATCGCCACGATGCCCAATTGCTTGCTTTGCAGAAAGGCTCCCCTCTGCTGATCACCGGAGGATTTGAACCCCAGGAGGATATCATCCGGCTGGCTAAGGAAAATCACCTGGCCATTATTCAGACTCCTTATGATACCTTTGCCGTGACCACCATGATCAATCGGGCTCTTTATGATCGTTTGATTGAAAAAGAGCTTATTTTGGTTGAGGATATTATGGTCAAGGATGTGAATTATTTGACCACCCGTGCTACCGTAGGGGATTGGCACGAGCTTTCTCAGCAAACAACCCACAGCCGCTTTCCCGTTGTCGACGAGGAGAATATCGTGGTCGGCATGATTACGGCCATCGATGTAGCCGGCGCCGAGATGAATACTACCGTGGTGGAAGTGATGAATCCCAACCCTTATGTGGTGGGCCGGGAAGACTCCGTAACCCATATTTCCCGCATTATGCTTTGGGAAGGCTGGGAGATTGCCGCAGTGGTTGACCAAGGAGTGCTGATCGGCATTATCAGCTTGCAGGACGTCTTGGAAGCCTATCAGCAGATCCAGAAGCAGCCTCAGTTCGGTGAAACCGTAGACAATCTGATTTTAAGCGGTTTCCGTTATGTGGAGGACCCCGAGTACCTGACTATCGAGGGCGAGATTACCCGGTTTATGATCAATGAATTTGGTTCCGCCAGTCCCGGGGTTTTGGTGACTTTAATGAATATGGCCGGATACATTGCCCTGCGCAAGCAATACCGGCTGGATGCGATTACAGAGAATTTTACCTTCTATCAATTGCAGCCCATCCCCGTAGGGACGGAAGTCCGCATTACGGTCAAATTGCTGCTGGTGGCGAAAAAACACTGCAACATTGAGATTGATGTCTATGCCAATAATCAGCTTTTGGCCAAAGCCCTGATGACCGCCAGAATGGGCGATAAAAAGGTTTCTTAATTAAATAGTGGAATTAAATAGGGGAAAGGCCTTGAGTTATCAGGGTCTTTCTTTCATAATGAGAATAGCGTAGTGACGTCATTTGACTGAAAGTGAACGTGCTACGACGCGAGTACAAAAAGGAGGTCTGATTATGGGATTTGTTCACCTCCATGTCCATACGGAATACAGCCTTCTTGACGGGGCGGCCCGGATTGAGAAACTGGTGAAAAAAGCCGTCGATCTGGGTATGCCCTCCGTGGCGATTACCGATCACGGTGTCATGTATGGTATTATTGATTTTTATAAAGCCTGCAAAAAGGCCGGTATTAAGCCTATTATTGGCTGTGAAGTCTATGTGGCCCCCCACCGGCGGACGGAGAGGGTGCCGGGGCGGGATGACAACAACCGCCATCTTGTGCTGCTGGCTGAAAATGAAGAAGGGTACAAAAACCTCATTAAACTTGTTTCCATGGCTCATATCGAGGGCTTTTATTATAAACCCCGGGTGGACAAGGATATCCTGAGAAAGCACAGCCGGGGGCTGATTGCCTTAAGCGCCTGCTTAGCGGGAGAAGTCTCGGAGTATCTCCTCAATAATCAGCTGGAGACAGCGGTAGAGAGTGCGTTGGAGTATGAAGAGATCTTCGGCAAAGGGAATTTCTTTTTGGAAGTCCAGGACCATGGCCTGGAGGAGCAGCAGCGGGTTAATGCGGGAATGTTTGAGGTGCAGCGCCGAACAGGGATTCCCATGGTAGCCACCAACGACGTCCATTACGTCAACAAAGAGGATGCCTTTATCCAGGATGTGCTCATCTGCATTCAGACCGGAAAGAACCTCACCGATGCCAGCCGTATGAGCTTTTCCAGCGAGGAGTTTTTCTTGAAATCGGAAGCGGAGATGAATCTGCTGTTTGGTGAGCATCCGGAGATTCTGGAGAACACGGCCCGGATCGCAGAACGCTGTCAGGTAGACTTTAAATTCGGGGACAATTATTTGCCGGTCTTTGAAGTTCCGGAAGGATATACCCTGGATACCTATCTGAGAAAAAAATGCTATGAAGCTTTTCCGCTTTTTTACCCCAACCAAAGGAGCGAAGAAAAAGAGCGGCTGGATTATGAGTTAGGAGTCATCTCCCAAACCGGGTTCTCCGGCTATTTTCTGATCGTGGCGGACTTTTGTCAGTATGCCCGTCAAAATGGTATTGCCGTGGGGCCGGGCAGGGGATCGGCCGCCGCCAGTATGGTGGCTTATCTGATGGGGATCACCACCGTAGAACCGATGCAGCACGATCTGCTTTTTGAGCGGTTTTTGAATCCGGAGCGGATCAGCATGCCGGATATTGATATAGACTTTGACCCGGACGGCCGGGAGCGGGTGATCAACTATGTTATGGAAAAATACGGCGCCGATAAGGTCTGCCAGATCATTACCTTTGGAACTATGGGCGCCAAAGCGGCCATTCGTGATGTGGGCAGAGTGCTGGGAATTCCTCTGGCCCGGGTGGATAAAGTGGCCAAAGCTATCCCCAGTGACTTAGGGATGACTTTGGAAAAAGCCCTGGCTGTATCCCCCGATTTGGTGAAGCTCCTGGAAGAGGATGGGGAGATTAAGAAACTTTATGAAATCGCCCGCTCCCTCGAAGGAATGCCTCGTCATGCTTCCACCCATGCCGCCGGTGTGGTGATCGCCAAGGATGCCCTGGATACCTATATCCCCCTGCAAAGGACTTCCGACGGGGGCTTCACCATGACCCAATTCCCCATGAAGACGGTGGAAGAAGTGGGCCTCCTTAAAATGGACTTCCTGGGGCTGCGCAACCTGACCATCATCCAGGAGACCTTAAAACAAATTGAGGGGAATCGAGGGGAAGTGCTGGATCTGCAAAGCCTGCCCCTGGATGACAAAGCCACCTTTGATATGCTTTCCACAGGCAACAGCACTGGCGTATTCCAGCTGGAAAGCGGAGGAATGCGCAATGTCCTTAAGGAATTGAAACCTTCCTGTTTTGAAGATATTATCGCGGTGGTGGCCCTGTTCCGTCCCGGCCCCATGGAGCAGATTCCTGAGTTTATCCGCCGCAAGCATGGGGGAAATGTCTCTTACCTCCATCCTCTGCTGGAGCCCATCCTGCGCAGCACCTACGGGGTGATCGTGTACCAGGAGCAGGTCATGCAGATTGCCCGGGATTTAGGGGGTTACTCCCTGGGCCGCGCGGATTTGCTGAGGCGGGCCATGGGGAAAAAGAAAAAGGAGATCATGGAGGAAGAGCGGCAAAGCTTTATCTATGGTTTGCAAAGCCCCACCGGAGAGGATATTATTCCCGGTGCCTTAAAACTTGGCCTTACGGAAAAAGAGGCTGCGGAAATTTTTGACTTGATGGCCAAGTTTGCCGAATATGGCTTTAATAAGGGGCATGCCACAGCCTATGCCGTAATTTCTTATCAGACAGCTTACCTTAAAGCCAACTATCCCCTGGAGTTTAATGCGGCTTTAATCAGCACGGTGATGAGTTCAGCGGACAAGGTGTCCTTTTATATCCATGAAGCCCGGCAAAGCGGGATTGAAATTCTCCCTCCGGATGTTCAGTACAGTCAGGTGGGTTTCAGCATTGAAGGCCGGGGCATTCGCTTTGGCTTAGGGGCTATCCGTAATGTGGGGGTCAATGTGGTGGAGCAGATTATTGAGGCCCGCCAAGAAGGCCCTTTTGAATCCCTCTATGATTTCTGCATTCGTGTGGATGCCAAGGTTCTCAATAAGCGGGTCCTGGAAAGTCTCCTCAAAGCCGGAGCCTTCAGCTTGCTGTGCAAGAGGGCTCAAGGCCTCTTAGCCTTGGATTCTATCCTGGAGGTAGCTCAGCAGCGCCAGAGAGATAAAGAGAGCGGACAAATTTCCCTGTTCGATTTTGGTGATAATCTGGATGAAGGGATTGAACTCCCTGATGTCGAAGAGTATTCACCTCGAGAACTCCTGACGATGGAAAAGGAATATCTGGGTCTTTATCTCAGCGGCCATCCCCTGGAAAGTGTTCTTCCCAAGCTAAAGAATGCTGTCTCTGAGGATATTCTGACCTGTCTCGAAGGAGATGAGGAAAAGAAGGTCATCCTGGGTGGAATCGTCACCGGATACCGCACCACCGTGACCAAGCGGGGAGAAATGATGGCCAGCTTTGTGCTGGAGGATTTAACCGGAACCATAGATGTTTTGGTGTTCCCACGGATTTTTGCCCAAAGTGCCCGCTTGACGGAGGATCAGGTCGTGGTGGTGGAAGGAAGATACAACATCCGGGATGATGAACGCAAGATTTTTGCGGAGCGTATCACGGATCTGGAGAATGGGGCAGAGCGAAATAAACCGATAGGGTACAAGGACTACGAGAGAACTCAGACCCGGGAGAAAGCTCAGACTCGAACCCAGCCGCCAACTCAGCCCCCAACCCAGTCTCCCCCGAAGCTTAGTGCAGTACCTTCCGCGAAGCCTGGTGCAGTGCCTGCCCGGAAGCTTTACTTAAGGTTTCCTTGCGAAGGGACGCCTCTTCTCGAAGAGACCCTGCCGATCCTGCGTCATTATTCGGGAACCCATCCGGTGCTGTTCTATTTTGAGCAGGATAAAAAACTGATTCAAGGAAACCGGGAACTTTGGGTGAATGATTTGGAGGAATTGGTTCAGGCCTTGTCAAACATACTAGGGGAAAGCAATGTGGTATGGAAGGTCAATGCCATGTAAAAACGATGCGAAAAGGAGCAGGACAAGTGCGAATAGCTATTTATCCCGGAACCTTCGACCCCGTGACCAATGGGCATTTGGATATCCTGAAAAGGGCAACGGAATTTTTCGATGAAGTGATCGTTGCCGTAGCTGTAGACAGTAATAAGACCACCCTTTTTTCCCTGGAAGAACGTATTCAGCTCCTGGAGACCGCTGCCGGGGAGCTGTCCCAGGTCAAAATCAGGGGCTTCGAGGGGCTGACTGTGGAGTTTGCCAGACAATGCGGCGCCAATGCCATCATCCGGGGCCTGAGAGCTATGCAGGATTTTGAATATGAATTCCAATTAGCCCTGATGAACAAAAAGCTGGCTGCGGATATTGAAACGATTTTCTTAATGACTCAGAGCGAATTCTCGTTTATCAGTTCCAGCTCGATTAAATGGGCTGCCAGCTTAAAGGGCAACATCAGTGAATTCGTCCCGCCCCATGTGGAAAGAGCTATTTACAAGAAATATCACCCAGAGATGGATGACTAAAGCACGGACAGGCTTTCTTGCAAGATGCTTTTCCCTGTGTTATTATGAAAAATATTATCTGGTCTTTAAATTAGTACTTATGGTGCTTAATCTACAGAATAAAGGGTATGTTTCTCTTTTTGAACAAGGAGGATTTGCCATGTGGACCGTTATTTATATTGCGCCCAATAAAGCAATTGCCGAGAAGTATAAAAAAGCCCTTTCTGAAGAAGGAATGCTGGTTCAGCTTCGACCCATTGGCTCAGCTCACCTGGGGGATCACGCATCGGTGGAGATCCTGGTCCCTGAGTCAGAGGCGGAAGAAGCTCATGAAATTATTACTAGCTATATGGGGAGCTAGGTATGTTAAAAGATATATTTCGTAAAAAACGCAAATACGCAACTCTCAGTTCGCTGCCTCCGAAAAATTCATCGGCAGGGGAGCGGGCTTATTTCGACGAGCCTTCTCCGGAACAGGAATCCACCCGCAAAGAGCTCCCTGACGGTCTCTGGGTGAAGTGTCCCAAATGCGGCGAAGCGCTGTTTAATAAGGATTTGGTGGAGAACCAAAGGGTCTGCCTGGCCTGCAGTTATCATTTCCGCATCCCGGCCCGGGAGAGGCTTGAACACCTGGTTGATCCGGGGAGTTTCGCAGAATGGGATCAGGAGCTTCAGACCACGAATCCGCTGAGTTTTCCCGACTATGAAGAAAAGCTGGCGGAAGCCAATAATAAATCCGATGTTTCGGAATCCGTGCTGACTGGCCAGGCCAGTATCGAAGGAATCCCGGTGGTTCTGGCTTTTAATGAGGGGAACTTCATGATGGGCAGTATGGGCTCTGTGACCGGAGAGAAGATTACCCGCGCTATTGAGCGGGCTATCCAATTGCGCTGTCCGGTGATTATTTTTTCCACTTCCGGCGGAGCGCGCATGCAGGAGGGAATCCTCTCTTTGTACCAGATGGCTAAGACCAGTGCGGCCTTAGGGCGTTTGGCCGAGGAAGGGCTGCTCTATATTTCCGTACTGACCGATCCTACTTTCGGGGGAGTCACAGCCAGTTATGCTTCTTTAGGAGATATACATATCGCTGAACCGGGTGCACTGATTGGCTTTACAGGTCCCCGTGTCATCAAGCAAACCATGCGTAAAGAACTTCCGGAAGGTGCTCAGACTGCCGAATTCAATCAGAGCCACGGGCAGATTGATTGTGTAGTGGAGCGGGCAGAGATGAGAAAGGTTCTAGGACGTTTGCTGCGTTATCATCAGGAAGGGGCAGTTTAATGGCTCAACACTTTGATTTTGAAAAGCCAATCCTTGAGCTTGAGCAGAAGATTGCCGAGCTGCAGGAATTCTCCAAAGAGAAGGATATTAACCTCTCCCCGGAAATCTCCAAGCTCATGCGCAGACTGGTACGGTTAAGAAAAGAAATTTACGGCAACCTGGAACCTTGGCAAAAGGTTCAGATTGCCCGTCATATGGAACGGCCGAATTTCTACGATTATGTCCCCTTGCTATTTGAGGATTTCATGGAGTTCAAAGGCGATCGCCTCTTTGCCGACGACAAGGCTATCGTGGGCGGTATCGCCATCTTTCAAGGGATTCCCGTCACGGTGGTTTCCCATATCAAAGGGAGAGGGACCAAAGAGAATATCCAGAGGAACTTTGGCATGCCCCATCCGGAAGGATACCGGAAGGCTCTCCGCTTAATGGATCAGGCGGAAAAATTCCACCGCCCCATCCTCACCTTTATCGATACTCCCGGTGCGGCTTGTGATCTTGAAGCGGAGGAACGGGGGCAAGGGGAAGCCATTGCCCGCTGCTTACAGGCCATGGCAGGATACAGCGTTCCGATTATTTGCACCGTGATCGGAGAGGGAGGCAGCGGCGGCGCCCTGGCCTTAGGCGTGGGGAACAAGGTCTTGCTGCTGGAGAATTCCTTCTACTCGGTCATTGCCCCGGAAAGCTGTGCGTCAATTCTCTGGAAGGATCCGGGCAAAGCTAAGGAAGCTGCTTCCGCTTTAAAATTCACCGCCCAGGATCTCCTGGAGCTGGGAATCGCCGACGGCATTATCAAGGAACCCCTGGGTGGAGCCCACCGGAGTGTGGAGCGGACCGCCGAAGAAATGAAGAAGACAATTGCCGAAGCCTTGGCGGAACTGCGTGAACTCCCACCGGATGAACTGCGAACTATGCGCTATGAAAAACTTATGAACTACGGAGAATTTGCAGCGGACTCATAAGTCAAGCTCATAAGCATCAGATATTTTTAAAGGAAAGGCTTGACACTTTTTTAATGTTTATGCTATTATATCTAAGTCACCTGTTACCGAGGTGACCTGCTCAGGCAGCATGCGAGTGTGGCGGAACAGGCAGACGCGACGGTCTCAAAAACCGTTATCTTTACGGATGTGTCGGTTCGACTCCGACCACTCGCACCAATCGAAAAGCCAATCCCTGCAGACATTGCAGGGATTTTTTATTTCTTCGATATTCGAAATAATAAAAATTAGGTGGAACAAAACTGAAACATTTGATTTAAGCTAAGGTCAGCCCTTTGGGGTTGGCCTTTTTTAGTTTGCTTCGCTTTGCTTTTTCGCCATTATCCCCTGCATAAAGATATTCACCATCCTGGTATCGAAATCTATGTCTGACCATTTTAGTGATTGGATCTCGCCGGCTCTGGCGCCAATTTCTAAGGCCAACGTCACAGCGTCTCTAGCCTCTCTTACAAAACAAAATGCCAGTTCTGTATGAGCTGGCATTTTACCTTCATTAAAAGTGATTTCCTAGAGATATTGAGAAACTTCTGGCTCAGGCTGAGAATCAAGTTGTTCAGGTTCAGGTGGCTGAGGAATTTTACTCTTGAGTGCCCCAATGAATTTTCTCCAATGGAGAGAAGCGTCGACAATCTCGAATAGAAGAATCTTTACATCGTCAGGGTTATTTGCTGGATGATAGCTGATAGATAAATCGCGATTTCTTGTTCCATGCTTCTTCTTAATTTCGATGGAAACTATCTGGTCGTAAAAGAGGTATTTGGGAGTTTTATCTTTCCCTATTCGCAAAGCGATAGAAAGCCTTTGCTCTGCATCTTCTTGAGTAAGTTTAACACTGCTATTGTCATCAAAGTCGCTAATTCCCTGAACATACATGAAGTTACAGGCAAAGTTTCCATACCAGTCCCTGCTTCCAAATACAGGCAATATCAATCCCTCCAATCTGTATTGCTTTTACCAAAATTATACTCAAACCATAAGGCTATTGCTACTGATGTAAGTCTATAGGATAATCGCCCACGAAAAAAGCACCGAAAACTAATCGGTGCCTGTCACATCGATGACGGTAGGGACATATAGTATAGTGAGTGAATGTCTTTCCGCAAGCAAAAACCCGGTGCAAATTTGATGCGCTGGGCTTCTGCTTTTCTATTTACGGACATTTTTCACGAGACTTCGACAGATTGAATATGAGATACTCAGCGAAAGATGGAATAGTCTGAAATCTTATGGGAGGGAGAAAATGAGCAGTGAATTCGTAAGTTGGTTTGAAAAGATCTCTTTGATTAGTAAAAAGTGCAGTTTGAGAGATATTATCTATTATCACAAAGGAAATGTTATTCAAGCTCCTTTGGAAGCGTTATTAACATTCTATTTAGCAGAAATGATCATGTTTGTAAGCGATTTATTTGTTCGGGAACCTTTATCTAATGAACAAATGCTTCAAGTTATAATAGTACCACTTATTTTTTCAGCTTTAGTTTGTATTGTTTATTCAATTGCCGCAATCCTTAAGATTTCATCTAGGTTGTTCGAGTGCATAAAAGAAATAGATACTTCGGAAAGAATAGGAAATAAAAAAATATATGATCAGGTTGATAATAGGTTTAAAGATTTATTTTTTAAAATACATAGATGGGGCGCAATTTGTTATTTTTTGGTCTCGGTAACAGTGGCTTGCTATTGTGTGTATGGAATAGGGATAAACTTAAAAGTACCTAGCATAGTATTCATTATCGCCGTTACAATATTTGGTTCTATTTTTGGCTTGTGTTGGAACTATGCTGGTTTTAATGGAGATAGGCGAGTAGACTGGAGTTTAATTATTTTATCATTTAATAGAATTAACATAAGGCAACGATCAGCTATAATAAGGAGAAAGTATAAGCATTTTGAACGACAAGTTACAACTCATATTATAATGATTATTTTTATATTAGGAATAACGGCATATATTTTATTTTTTTTGAACGGGTACTTTGAAAAAGAGAACGAAATTAAGTTCGAAATGTACTACTTATTTGCTTCTCTGTATGTAATGACCATGTATCTATACATAAGATTTGTTTTCAAGCACTTCTATGGTAGACGTGAAAATGGATCTAAAATATATATCAATATTGAAGATCTAAAAGATTATAATCCACGGCTCATATATAAAATCAAAAAGAGAAAAGTAAGTATCAGAGATTAGAAACAGGGCTTCTGCTTTTTATATGGTTGTCACGTTTTACTCGTTATGGACATATAGTATAGTGGGCTGCGGTAGTGATGGTCATTGCTCCTTTCTTTAATATAAAAACAAGAACTCCTGGTGGTCGAACGGGGGTTCTTGCTTTTTAAACTTGTCACACATCCCCGGTCAGAGGCATATAGAAGAGATATCTTTTTTCATGCCCGAAAATCTGGTATTATAGATGCAGTCTTGGTTTTAATAACTACGATACAGACAAACAAGAATTTAAAGACGAAGGATAGGGTAATAATGGAACTTATAGTAAAAAGATTTGAAGAGCTGACAGCCGAGGAATTGTATGAGATTCTTAAAATAAGAGTTGCAGTGTTTGTTGTTGAACAAAATTGTCCTTATCAGGAGATCGACGGCAAAGATAAACAATCATTTCACATATATCTGAAGGATGATTGCGGAATCCAGGCATATTTACGAGTTGTTGATAAGGGCGTCTCTTTTAATGAGGTATCAATCGGCAGAGTGATCGCTGTGAAAAGACGGTGTGGCATAGGCAGCAGAATCCTCTCAGAAGGAGTAAAGGTTGCCAAGAATAGGTTAGGGGCAGCTGCTATAAAAATAGAAGCACAGACATATGCCAAAGAGTTCTATGAACAGCAAGGATTTAAGCAGGTTTCGGAAGAATTCCTTGAGGATGGAATTCCACATATTCAGATGATACTTGATGTAATTTAGGATAATGACTTATTTACATATAAATTCAATTTGAAGATCAAATGATCGTAAAAACTTTTTTCATCATGACGCCAAAGAAACCGATAATTTCGGCAGGAAATTTAGCGGTTTCTTTTTGTTTTCCTAAGTGTTAAAATAATTATAAATTATTGCTCCCATACTTAGAACAGGAATCGCAAACGCAGGTTTGATATGTTTTCACGAGATAAATCTAAGGAGAAGCTTCTATGAAAAAGAAACTAGGAGTTATTGCTATACTTACAATAATCATAGTAATCGGGTTGCTGTTTTTATGTACTGGTGGAAAAATGGCAAGTGCTATGCTGGTCGATTACTCACTATCCGAAGATGGCAAGATAATGACCCTAAAAGTGGGTGTAGCAACTAGTATGGGGTACGTAAGAACGCTTAAAACCAGTGAAGACGGCAATAAAAAACGCATTACCTTTTATTCAACATACGGATTGAACAGTAATATTGGTGCTAAAAACGAATTTCAAGTTGAGTTATCCCCATCTTGCGATGAAATATATTTTTACAGTGGAAATGATGAATATAAGTTGAAGCTGCAAAAAAACAACCAAACAAATGCATGGGAAAGATCTAAGTAACGACATGGGAAATTCGAAAATTTCTTGTTCACGATTGTTCCAGAAAGATATAATTTCCCGGTAAGGGGGAGTTATATCTTTTTTGTACAGGAACTATGCACTACCTTAAAATCTGATATTAGCGGAAGCGTGAAGATTATTTCTGACTAGCAAAGGGATAAGGTTTGAGAGGCGAGATGTTCTATGTTGAAAAGAGCAGTTATACACAGAGACGCCGCATACAAAATCAAAACACCCATGGATTCAATCAAATGGTGCCGCTATATCGTAAATATCGGGTACATTTGCGTTGCTCTAATGGCCTTCGCCCATGTCGCCTGGTATTTTGGGGCAAGAGATTACCTTGTCAATCCTCCTGATATTTATTTGAAATACTTTATCATTGCACCCACGATAGGTATTTGTGCCCTGAATTTACTAGCCGATTTATTGGTTCGCTCTGCTCGGGTTCCGATTCAGGCCAAAGAGTATTTATGCAGCTTTATCCTCGTAATCTATTCCTTCTACCTCATTATGGCTCATGAGATTGCAGTCGTTTTACTATGCACCTTCATGCTTTCCATATTTATTTCGGCAATTTTTTCAAAAGTGAAGATAACTCGTTGGGTTTTTCTGGCGAGTATGCTTTCACTTATGCTGTTTGGCGTTAAAATGTATGTCACCGGGAATATGGACAGCCGTATGGTTATGCAGATATTCATTACCTGCTTAATGTTCGTTGGCTCATATTTAATGGCGAAAATGCTGATACAGCACTATCACGATAATTTCGCGGCGATTACCAGTTCCCATGAAGAAGCGGCTAAAAATGAGCTTGCTTTTCTGCAGGCCCAGATCAAGCCTCATTTTTTATATAACGCACTCAACACGATGGTATCGTTTTGCTACACGGACAGCGAAAGGGCAGCGAGCCTGCTTATCAATTTTAGTAAATATTTAAGGCTTGTTTTTGACGTCGACCATAAATCGATGCTGGTATCTTTAGAGAGAGAAATCGAATTGATTAAGGCCTATGTTGCCATAGAAAAAGCCCGTTTCGGTGAGCAAATCAATATTGAATATACTATTGAACCGGAGCTGCTAAGCATGGAAATACCCTCATTTTGCCTTCAGCCTTTGGTGGAAAACGCGATAAAGCACGGACTGTGCAAAAAGTACGCTGGCGGAACCGTCCTTATATCAGCGCAAAAAAGCGAAGGAACTATTATCATAAAGATCAGCGACACAGGGATAGGAATGCAGCCGGAACGGCTCAATAAATTAAAGAACATCGAATCGTCAAACGACGGAGTCGGCTTTTTCAATGTCAGCAGGCGTGTAAAGAGTTGGCAAGGCGCACAGCTTGATATTCAGAGCACAGAAGGAGAAGGAACTGCGGTAACAATAACAGTATCAGACACCATCGTATAAAGGGGGGCGCAATATATATTTGACGCAATTATTGTTTACGGCGAAAAGCCTGCACCTGGTGTTCCGGAAAAAGTTGGCCGTATATGTGTTGGCAGGTCCCTTGAAGCAGCGCTTAAAGCAAGAACAGGGAGGCAAAGCAAAGGCTAATCAGTCTAGCATAGCAACGGTTTGAACGATGGATCTTCGTTCAGACCGTTTTTTGTTTGCCGCTAAGACGCTCAAAACGTACCGCGATCAGCCCTGATTAGCGGTTGGGGAATCCGGCTGCCGGGTGTGCCCCGAAATGCGCCATAACGCATGCAGCTAAAAAATAATTAAATAATGACCATATGGTCATTTACAAGCGGAAAAAGATCTCTTACAATAATCATAGGGCCAAAAGTTCGAAGAAACTAACTTTTGCTGCTGGGCTGAATCCAGCAAAACAGAATGTTTCCATAGAGGAGGGCGGGAAATGGAACCGATGATCAGGCTTACGGAGGTAGTAAAAGAATATATCATGGGTGAAATCAGGATCAGAGCTGCGGACGGAATTTCTTTTGAGGTCGGGCAGGGCGAACTGGTGGTGGTTCTCGGGCCCAGCGGCGCAGGCAAAAGCACCGTGCTCAATATTTTAGGCGGTATGGACAGCGCCACCTCCGGCGAGGTGGTGGTCAACGGCCAGGATATAACGCAGTTCAACCGCAACGAGCTGACCTTATACCGGAGAAAGTGCATTGGCTTTATTTTTCAATTCTATAATCTGATGCCCAATCTTACGGCCCTGGAAAACGTCGAGATCGCGGCACAGATCTGCGACGAGCCGCTGCAGGCCGCCGCGATTCTGGAAAGCGTCGGTCTCGGGGAACGGATGCAAAATTTCCCGGCCCAGCTTTCCGGTGGAGAGCAGCAGCGCGTCTCCATCGCCAGAGCGGTGGCCAAAAATCCCACCTTGCTTTTATGTGACGAACCGACGGGTGCGCTGGACTATGTCACCGGCAAAGCGATTCTCAAACTGCTCCACGATGTGAGCCGCGATTTTCAGAAAACGGTGATGATCATTACCCACAACAGTTCCATTGCCCAGATGGCGGATAAGGTGATCAAAATAAAAAACGGCAGAGTGGAAGCCGTGGAAATCAACCGCAATCCTCTGCCCATTGAAAGGATTGAATGGTAATGCTGATCTTCCTGAAAAAATCCCTGCGGGATCTGAAGGAGGCCAAAGGGCAGTTCATATCGGTCCTGGCGGTGGTGATCATCGGGGTCATGTTCTATACCGGCCTGTATTCGGCCCTGGACATCTTTTCCGGAGCGGGGCAGAAGTACTTCACAGAATACAGGCTGGCCGATTTATCGAGTACGGTTTACCGGGCGCCGGAGGGGGTGGTCGAGCGGGTCCGGGCGATTCCCGGAGTCAAGATGGCGGAGGGAAGGGTCTTGCAGGATGCCCGGATCTTTGGGGAAGACAAGAACGCTATAATCAGACTGATTTCCCTGCCCGACCAAAAACGGGCTGTCATCAACGACATCATGCTCAAAGCAGGCAGCTATTTTTCGGCCGATGCAGCAAACCAATGCCTTGTATCCGAAGACTTCTTCAAGGCCAATCATCTGGTGATCGGCCAGACCATCGAGCCCATTGTCAACGGGGAACGGGTGAAGCTTACAATTGTAGGAACGGTCAAAGGCCCTGAATACATGTATGAAATCCGCGATGCCACGGAGGTGTTCCCCGATCATGAAAAGTTCGGCGTTGTTTATGTCAAAGCCTCCTATTTGCAGACCATCCTCGATTACAAAGGCTCGGTAAACGATATCAGCGTCCTCCTGGCCAAAGATGGCGACAGCAAAAAGGTTAAGGCGGAGCTGGAAAAGATTCTGGCTCCTTACGGCCTGGTAAGCACTGTCGAGAAAAAAGATCAGATCAGCTACAGCATGTTTCACTCGGATGAAACAGGACTGCAATCCATGGCGGCGATTTTCCCTATGCTGTTCTTTATCGCCTCTGCGGTCATCATCTATATTACCATGACCCGCATGATAGAAAACCAGCGGACACTGATGGGCGTATTCAAGGCGCTGGGTTACAGCGATTGGGACATTATGCTGCACTACCAGACCTATCCGCTGCTGGTGGGGATCCTGGGGAGCATTCTGGGCTCCCTGATCGGGTTATTTTTCATCGGCGAAGCTCTGCTCGGCATATTCAACAGCTTTTACAATCTGCCGACGGAGAATTCGTCCGTTCAGCTGGTCATGGTGGTGCCGGCTTCGCTTACAGCCTTGTTCTTCTGCGTATTCGCCGGATATAATGCCTGCCGCAAGGAGCTGCGCCTGGTACCGGCGGAGTCCATGCGGCCGAAACCGCCCGCTTCCGGCAAAAAGACGCTGCTGGAAAACTTCGGCTTCTTTTGGCAGCGCCTTAATTTCAGCTGGAAGATCATCTTCCGCAACCTGTTTAGGTATAAGCGGCGCTCGGCTATGGCCTCCGTCGGGGTCATCTTTTCCATGGCCTTATTGCTCATCGCCCTGGCCTTCCGGAGCTCCATGGGCAATCTGATGGCCGTGCAGTATGAAGAAATTCAGAAGTTTGATCTGAAAATCAATTTTACACAAATGCTGGCTGCCGATGAACTCAGCACTATCAGAAGTCTGGCTCACGTAAAGTCCGTTGAACCGGTACTGGAGACCGGCATGGAACTTAGCCATGGCTGGAAGAAGAAAGATATTGGCGTCCTGGCGCTGGACCGGGAAGCCCAATTATACGGTGTCTATGACCGGAAGGGGAAGGCGGCGATTCTGCCGTCGGACGGGGTCCTCCTGCCGGCCCGGCTCATGGAAACTCTGGGTCTGCAGACGGGCGACCGGGTGACACTTCGCTCTTATTATCCGGGCAAGAACACGGACAGGGATAAAAAAACGGTGGTTGTGAAGGGTGAAACGTCGCAGTTTATCGGACAGAGCGCGGTTTGCAGTATGGATTATATCGATTATCTGCTGGATGAAGGCGCGGTGGTTAATGGGGCCCATATTAAGCTGGACGATAGGCAATATGAAAAAGAAGTGACGGCAAAACTGGAAGATATTTTGACGATCAATACGATCCAGTCCAAAGCGGAAGTGGTCGCCAATACCAACAAGCAGCTCCAATCCATGAACAGTATCATCTTTTTCATGCTGTTCGGGGCTAGTATATTAACCATCGCCGTGATCTACAACATTACGAATATCAATATTTTTGAACGTCGGAGAGAGATTGCCACACTTTCCGTACTCGGCTTCACCTCCGCAGAACTGAAGAGCCTGGTATTCAATGAGAATTTCTTTATCAGCGCCTTCGGCATACTGATCGGCGCCCCTCTGGGCAGGTTTATTGCCGAGGTGGCCATCGATACCCAGGCCACGGAGACCATGCAGCTGCCGGTGGTGATGGAGCCGGCCAATTACCTGCTCGCTGCCGCCCTGATTATCGCCTTCACGGCAATCGCCAATTGGCTGCTCAGAAACAAAGTAACCGCCATCGATATGGTCGAATCCCTGAAAAGTGCCGAATGAAGGTGCCAACGAGATAAGGAGGTTGAAAAAGATGAACATCCCAACAGATTTGCAGAAAGTGAAGAAGGATAAACGGAACATGAGATTGACTAAAAAGCTGCTCTGGGTAATCGGTATCCTGCTCGTGCTGGCGGCAGGCCTGGGCTGGACCCTCTCCAATCGGGGCACGCCGGCGGAAGCAGCACCCGTCAAGCTCGGCGATATCCAAAAATATGTAGAAGAGACCGGCGAAGTGAAGTGCAGCGACTCCGCGACGGTTTATCTGGAAGGAAGCGGGCTGATCAAGCGCATTGCCGTCGAAACAGGTCAGCAGGTCCAAAAAGGAGATCTGCTTCTGAGCATGGATCGGGAGCAGTTGGAAATTTCCCTGAAAAATGCGGCAGAGCTGCTGAATCAAGCCAAAGCCCAATCTGCTGCCGGAGAAGAAGCCTATACCATGGCGCTGAAGGATTATGACAACACCAAGTCCCTGGCCGAGGCAGGAGCAGCCAGTGAGTGGGAGCTGACCCAGAAGGAAGCTGCCTTAAGGAGTGCCGACGCAGTCCGCTCCGGCAATCAGGCGGAGCTGGAACAGGCTGAACTGAGCGTGGCCAACAGCTCCCTGGCCCTGAGCAAGCAGCAGGTCCTGGCGCCGCTCAAGGGCACAATTCTGCAAAAAAGGGTCGAAGTCAATGCCTTTGGCGTGCCTGGAACAGTGGCCTTTGCCATCGGCGATACGGAAAACCTGGAGATCCAAACCAAAATCCTGGCTGAAGATGCCGCCAGGATCCAAGTTGGAAACAAAGCTACCCTTACCGTCCGCACGAAAGAGCAGCAGGCACTGGCGGGAACCGTGGTCAAGATCGCACCCACAGCCGAGGATGAAGTATCCTCTCTTGGCGTCAAGCAGAAGAAGGTCACCATAACCATCAAGCCTCTCGATGCCAAGGTTGCTTTGCTGCCGGGGTCTGAGGTGGACGTCAGGGTCATTACCGAAACAAAGAGCGGCGTGGTTATTGTGCCCGCCGGCGCCGTATTCGACTACCGGGGTCAGAGCTGCGTCTTCACCGTCGAAGAGGGAAAGGCTGTCCTGCGGACGGTGCAAAGGGGAATTCAAAATGGGTCCTTGTGCGAAATCACGGAGGGACTGCAGGAGGGAGAGACGGTATTGTCCGCCCCCGATAACAGCATCGAGGAAGGAACGCGAATCCTGAGTCCATTACAATAAGCACAAATTATGATAAAATGGACGAAATGAATCGCTGACAGAAAGGAAAGCTGAACTCATGTACGAAACCTTCGAGAAGCTGCCGGACGGTAAAAAGGAGCAAATTATCCAGGTTTGTATCGAAGAATTTATTGAAAACGGCTATCAAAACGCTTCCACCAATACCATTGTCAAACGGCTGGGAATTTCCAAAGGTGTGCTGTTCCTCTACTTTAAAAATAAAAAGAATCTCTATCTTTATCTTGTCGAGCATATCATGAAGTTTTTTATCCAGGATTATTTTGAGGAATACGCGGGCGGCCCGGTTATCAACATCAATGTCTTTGATAATCTGGGTGAGTACTATAAAGAATTAATGCAGAAAAAACCGGAGATCTTTTTATTTATGCTGCAGGCCTTTGTCAATACGCCGGCGGAACTTAAAGAAGAGATCGACGCCAGGCATAACCAAGCTCACGACAATCTGTTCCGACATATGAACAACGAGGGTTTCCGACCGGGCATTGATATTCACCTGGTGGACGATCTGCTGCATATGGTTTCCTATTATGTGGGCCAGCTAATCACCAATGATTTAAAGGGCAAGGATCTGAACACCATTATCAAGGATGAGATCGATAAGAATATCGTACGCTATGCCGAGCTGTTTGCAAAGTATGTGGATATCCTGAAGTATGGAGTCTACGAAAGATAGCGAATCATGGACGCTCCGCATACGCCAAAAAGAAGGGAAAGATAATTCCAGTGCTCGTCACATCTAGGCAGGAATTGTTCAACAGCTTATGGGAATTATAAGGCCATTTTAGCGATTTCTTGACTAATCTTATCGAGGGGTTTGCTTCTCACTGGGAAGCAAACCCCTCTGTTATTACATGTTCAGAATATGTTCAGCAAGCTATGATATAGTTAATGGAAATCAGAGCATCATGATTGCCGGCCTGCCGGAGGGGGCGCAATATATCATAACGGAAACCGATTATGCCCAAGAGAAGCAGACCTTCTTCAGTATTGGGGAGGCGGGCCTCATCTACACTATTTCACTGATACGATTGGTGGCACAGGAGATAATCACTCCGTAGTATTTGCAGCTCGCTTCGCCGCCGATTTCCTCCTGCGTAAGCAATACTCCAGAGAGAGAACCCGGAAATAATCCGAAAAGGAACCGGCGGCGGGAAGCATAAAATCCCACCGCCGCTTTTTTGAATAGAAGAGATGCCATTAGGGAAGCGCCATCGGCAAGCTTGAGCTCAAAAAGGAGTGAACTATAAAATGCTCAACGATAATATTTCACCCCATTTGTTTCGGGTGGTGTTTGAGAACAGTCCGATCGGGCTGGTCGTTGTGAACGAAGATACCTCTTTAAAAAGAATTAATAACTATATGCTTGCAACCTTCAATATTGATCCCCAGGACTTTCATGAGCGCATGCTCGGTAACGCATTCAAATGTTCTGATATATATTTGACCGGGAAAAGCTGTGGAGAGGGCGACCACTGCAATAACTGCGGCCTGCGCAAGGTTCTCAGTACCGCCATGAAGGAAGGCGCCAATATCCTGGAAACGGTTGTCGAACACGATTTCATAATTGATGGGACCAATCGGAAGAAGTGGTTTAAGGTAAGCGCATCACGTGTTGAAACAGATGATGAAGTGCTTGGCATCCTGTCTTTCGTAGATATCACAACCCAAATGGAATATGAAGAATTGCTCAAAAACCTGCTTTCGCTGGATGCTGCGACAGGAGCAATGAATAAATATGCTCTTATTAACTCACTAAAGAATCTCACGACCGGGAAGGAGGGTCTGACAGTGGCCATGATCGACATTGACGATTTTAAATTAGTAAATGATCGGTATGGTCATTTGACAGGGGACAGGGTTCTCAACCTGTTCTGCTCCGTAGCCTTCACAAACACACGCAAACAGGACATCGTAGGAAGGTTTGGCGGTGAAGAGTTTATGCTGATCTTTCCTGGTATGGTTTCCCGGCTTGTAATCAAAGCTCTGCAGCGAATTTCAACTTCATTTCGCACTGCCTGTATGAACGAACTCGGCTTTTCACCTACATTCAGCGTGGGAGTCGCAGAGTTTTCAACTAGAAAAATGGCCGGAATGACCATCGATGCTATTATCGCTGAAGCAGATGAAAACCTGTACGCTTCAAAGAACGCAGGGAAAAACAGAGTAACAGCGTTAGGAAGCAGCCAGGTTTTCAAGTGATGGCCGGGTAACGACCCTCATAGCATTATTGAAAGCAGCTGGCTTTATGCATGTTTTCAGGTATAGTTATAGACGGTAGGGTTGTGTGTTGGGATGAGTGGTCCTGCAAGAAAAAAGGAGCAAAGCCAATGCTGATAAGACAAGAAACAAAGGAAGACCATGATCAGGTATATGAGCTTGTAAAAACAGCTTTTTCAACCATAGAACACAGCGATGGGAACGAGCAGAATTTAGTGGCTGCTTTAAGAAAGGGCGAGTCCTTTGTGCCGGAGTTATCCTTAGTCGCGGAGATTGATGGCCAAATCGCCGGGCATATTATGTTCACTGAAGGGAAAGTGGGTCAGAATACAGTGCTTGTGTTAGCGCCTTTATCCGTATTGCCTGAGTATCAAAAACAGGGAGTTGGCACCGCACTTATCGCAGAGGGGCACAAGGCTGCCAGAGAATTAGGATACCAGTATGCCCTTGTATTGGGGAGTGAGAAATACTATCCCCGTTCAGGCTATATTCCCGCTCAAGGATTAGGGATTGAGGTTCCTGACGGAATGCCTGAGGAAAACTTTATGGCCATACAATTGCAGGAGAAGGCTCAACCGATCAGAGGCGCTGTAACCTATGCCAAAGAATTCGGTATTTAGGCAATGAAATCATCCTCATCTTTCCTGATGGGGATGATTTTTTATTGTCGAGGCTGGCTACATACCCAACTCCTTTACATCAACCAGCAGCTCGAAATGATCCAGGGCCTTTTGCAGCAGGAGCTCCACCACGTTACGGCAATCCGATTCCGTTTCAATGAAAGGGCAGCCGAAGGGACAGAGATAATTCAGATCACAGGCCCCGCATTTGGCATTGCTGTACCTGGTCAGAGAGAGATAATGGTCAATCGGTGTTTTATCAACCGTGATTCCCTGTGGGGTCATGCTCCCGATTTTGGTAGCGGCGTTTTGGGGGCAGGCGAAGATGCTGCCTTCGGGGATATTGAGAACGAGGGTTTTCGCCAGGTTGCAGCGGGCTCTGGATAAGGGCTTGTTGGCAAACAGGCTGGATAAGTTATCGATAAGCCGGTTGTTCAAGAAGATTTTCAGTGGATAGCGGGATTTCAGGGAAAAATACAGGTCGAATAAATCCTGGTAGGTGAGGGCGTTTTGGATATATTTTACCGGATTGAGCATGTAGTTCATGGTGTGGAGGCTTGCGAATTTCAGGATATCGTCGAACAGCCGGTGGATTGCCCCGGCATTGGACCGGTCAACATTGATGGATACCGTGGTATTGACACCAAGCTTGGCCAGGGCCAGCAGGTTTTCCATAATGGCAGCATAGGAATCCCGCCTTGGGTTTATACGCCTGCGGTTGTGGATTTCCCGGGGACCGTCCAGGGAGATGGTGATACCGGCGATGGTGTAGCTGTATCGATCGATTAAATCCAGATACTCCCTGTCAAAATTGCCGTTGGTAAAAATAATAAAGCGGAGATAGTCGAAGCGTTCCAAAACAGAAGCGATAATTTCAAGATTGCTGTGCAGCAAGGGCTCGCCTCCAAACAGAACGATTTCCTGGATCTCGTTTTGCAGTTCTCCGATATAGGTATGCAGTTGTCCGATATCCAAATCCCCGTTGGAACGCCGCATGCCGTTTTGAAAGCAATAGACGCATCTCAGGTTGCATTCCGTGGAGAAGATGATGTACAGTCTGCCGGTCTCGTCCTCCCAGCTAGGGTGGAAGGTCATTGTTTGAGAAGGGAGTTTCAGGGTCTTGGTGCCTGGCGCAAAGCTGCCATAGATCCCTGCTGTTTCCGTGGGAAATTCAAAAGTCACAACCATTGCCTCCCCGTTCAGTGAGGATATCGGCCCAGGTAGAGGTCCTTGTATGCGGCCGGAGATTGGGAATATTGCATAGCGGTTCCGAAATGGTAAGTTCGGGGGCTTACCAGCACCAGGGGGTAATTGAGTAGTTGGATGTCACCGGTTACAATCACCCGCACAGCCGGGATATTCAGCACTTCCCGGCTCAAGTCAACATAGAGGACATCGCAGTCCGGCATGTTGCTCCTGAGCTGTTCAATGGTCATATCGATGAGATCCCGTACGCTTTTATCCCTGATCGCCAAGCTGTCCGGCACCTTGTTGACTGCCCCCTGCCCCAGAATATCGCGCTGATGGAAGTAGTCCAGGCTGTAAATGGAATCCGAGGCATCGGCGAGATGAGCGGCCCGGTGTCTGCCGAAAAAGGTCTTACGTGCCACGGAGCGATTATCCGACGATTGGATGGCTTCGGTCACCGAGCGCTCCAGGGCGATTTCAGCAGACAGGGATGCGCCAAAACCACTTAACCCATAGTGGGTGTAGCTGTTGGGGTTGACGATCCATGTCCGGAATACCGGAAAGCCAAGGTCGTTTGTGTAATCCCTTGTGATGACACGATACCCCAGGGAATGAATCCCATGGATCAGGTCTTTTAACTGCTGATTGCCCGATGAGGCGTGGTCTACCAGAGGCAATGTGAAACGGTTGGCCTGCCCGATCATCCAGGCATCATGTTCAATGACCTCAAACAATCCCTGCAGGATGGCATCCTCAAGGGTTGCCCCCGCTGCCAGGCCCGATGAGCCGTTGCTGAAGAGCTGCCCCTTGAAACGATTATCTCCCAGGAAAACCATGTGTGCGGGTACGAATTTGCTATCCCCGCTGACCAGGGACTTGGCGCAGACCCAATCGATGGGGAGATCATCGCGGAAGGTCTCGTAACTTGTGTCCTGGTTGACAATCCGCTCCACATAGGCCTTCAAATCAATGGCCCGCTCTTTTATGTCCCGGTAGGGCGCTTCCACGATGGGAAGGTCGCCGTAAAAACTCGCACTCAGACGCTCCGCCATTTCATAGGATGCCGATAAGAAGGCCTGTGTTTCGTGAAGGCCCTTGCCGTGTACAACCAAATCCTTGAAATAGTAGGGGGTTTGATTGTGGTGATTGGCCTTGACGCTGCCGCGGAAGACCGGCAGAAAACGGTCAAAGGGATTATTCTCCACTCTCGTGATCTTTATATCAAGCCCGGTTTTCCTCAAGGCTTCCCGGATGAAGTTCTGTGTATCTTCAGGGCTGCAGGAGCGGAAGCCTCCGGTTGTATACCGGATCGGCCGGTGGCCCGGCGAGAAAACTTCCGTAAAACCCGGGAGGCTGGTTTCGCCTTGCCTGATATAGGTGCGGCTAAGACCATGGCAGCATTGGCAGGCCGTAGTGGGGGCTGTTTTGATTTCCTGTGGGGTGCAGTGACCGGAAAAGAAATGCTTTTCGCTATCCAGCAGATGAAGGGAAGGGGAGCCGTTCAGAAATTGGCCGATCTCCTCCAGGATCATATCCCCCAAATACTCCAATAATGAGTCTTTGAAAGCATCAGGAATTGGGTAGGCCATTTGCAGATCGGAAATTTCAGCGATGGGGAGCCGTTGACTGGGGCGCAATTTGCGGTTGAGCTCCTCCAAGTGGTAAGTGGCGGCGCATTCCAGGCAAGAGGTTTTGCCCGGAATGACAAAAGGTCCGACAACCACGGCGCTGCCATTGTAGTAGCAGGATACAAAGGGGATATTCCTCTGGATAAATGCGCTGTTCAGCTCGAAGATTTGGCCGTAATGGGCGGCGGAAGGCGCTATGACGGCAAGGTCGGCTGCAAAATCGAGGATATCGGGGAGAGATGAGGCGTTTTCAGCAGGGAAGGAGAGGAGCTTCATATTCCTCCGGGGGGCCTGCTCTTTCAAGATCTGTGCCATTCTGCCCTCACCCACCACAAGCACGGTTGACGGATGCGGATTGCCGGGGGGGCTGTCGGCAGCTTCTTCAATGACCTGCTCTTGAAGCAGTATGGATAAATAGGTCCGAATTCCATCCAGGGGGTACTTGCTTTGCAGGTTCTGTTCAATCTGCTCAAAAGTGTTTTGGCCATCGATCAGAGCGAGCACCGCATCAAGGGCGGAAGGTGAGCACTGGATAAGCTTAAACTCACCGTTCACAGTGGTGGCTACACGGCCCTTTCCCAAAGATACTCTGCTGAAAGAGGGGGTGATTCTTGGTACGCTTTGCGGATTATAAGTCATATCTATACAGCCAAACTCAGGTAGTTGGCATCCTCCTTAAACATTAGTTTTTGGGATACGAAGGCATCCAGCAGGGTTTGCAGGCAGGATTCTTCCACAGTGCTGAATTGCTCTATAATGTCGCGGTATTCACGAACCTGGTCGCAGTATTCATACAGGGCCCGCTCTACTCCCCATAAAGTGTGCACATGATACCCTTTGCCTTCACGGGCATCATAGATATCCAGTACATTGTCCCATTGCCGCTTATAGAGAAGGCAATGCAGCTTGGACTGCCCTTTTCTGGCATCTGCATAATACAGGTCGATCCAGCCTTGGATCAATTCCCGCCAACGGGCTTCCCGCTCCCGAATCCCGGGGTTGACGGAGTCGAAATCGTAGAAAAACGGTGTATAGTGATCATGGATCTCCGCCGGAAGCAGCAGGCCCTCGTAATCCTTCCGCAGCATCATCCTCTCAATTCCATACCGGTCCGGGTTATTATAAATCGGTGAACCATAGGTGAGCCGGAACACTTCCAGATCGAAGGGGGGAACCAGATGCTTGATATAGGAAATGACCCTTTTCGTTTCGTCATAATCCTCTTCCCGCTCAAAAGGCAGGGAAAACATAATATTGTAGCTGCAATTCACATGATGCCGCTCCGCAAACTTCAAGAGCTGGATGCTTTCGATCACCCTGTGTCCTTTGTTGATCAAGCGCAGATAGTCTTTGGCAAAGCTCTCCACTCCGACTAGAATCGGGATATGGTTTTCTGCCAGCAGCTGCATGGCCCGTTCTTCTTTGACGGCAGATACTTTAAACAAGAGGTAGTAGGTGCCCCGCATTCCCGGGAATTCCTCGTTGAGCCGCCGGATGAGGTTTTCCCACTGATCGTCGCTGTTGAATTCGTTGACCAGGATTTGTGTCGTTTGGTATGTGGAGAGCAGGGATTTGTAGTCCCTGATGATCCCGTCCACACTCTTGTGGGCAAAGGATGACCATTGGCAGTTTAAGGTGCAAAATGAACACTGATTCCACCAGCATCCCCGGCTGAACTCAACCTGCAGCCAGAAGTGTCCCACATGCTCCTTTTTGAATCCGGCCGGAAGCCTGTTCATCGCCGCCCCAAAATCGTCATAATCCGGAGTCGGGTATTCCCACATCTGATGGGGTTGCGCCAGGCCGGATTGGCCAAGCAGCTGCAATACCCTGTGTTCCAGGTCCCGGCCGATCACCTGCCGGATAAAGGGAAACAGCGCTTGCAGACTTTCGCCGCATTGTCCCTGGCAATGATGACCGCTGAACCAGACTTGAACACCATGCTTTTCGTACAACAGCTTGGCCAGATAGAGGGCAGGGAAGAGCTGGCTGACGTACAGATGGAATAAAACAATGTCGCTTTCCTTCAGCTTGCCGGCCAATCCATCGGCATACTCCCGGCAAAAGCATTCGCTGTTCTGTATATGCTGCCGGAATTCATCGGGGGGCATATGTTCCCCGATTCCTTTCTCTAAAGCCGGTTGGTGGTGGGGAAACAGCAATGCGGAGAATATCGCCTGCCCGACGATTGACTCGGAAATGCGGCAGTATACATCCCCGCCTAGGGAACAGGCATAGTCATAAAAGGGGGTCAGGATTTCGGCGTCCACATCATGCTCCTTTAAAACAGCCTTCAGAGTGGAGATCTCAAGTGAAGGCATAGTAAGGGAGGTGAAGGGAACGCAGAGGATATGAATCTTTTTTGTGGTATCATTGGTCTTCATGAACTCGCTCCTTGAGACGGATTTACGCAGGGGTATATATGAATAAACTCACAATAGTTAATTTACACACTGATATCCTGGGAAAGATATAGAGTTAACCGGAGGTCACGGCGAAGGTGACCCCCGGCTAAGCCCTTACCTCTGAACCATTTCCAGGGCAAGTCGATTCGTTGTCATACTAGCAAATACGATGATGATCGCTGTTGTTGATAGAGGTAGTGCTTGGCTGATTTTCACTGATGATGGCGATAGTCACAGGGTATACCTCCCTTCGTAGTGTATTTCGACAGCTGAGTTAGCGTCGGCTAACACCAATTTATACCACTTATTTTCAGGCGTCAATACCCTCAAGTGATTTTGGTTGTTCTGTGCCGGATTAGGGCAGTTGGTCAAAAAAGAATTGATCTTCCAGCTGGAAGAAATATAATTAGAACAAAGAGTAAGCCTCGGCTAACTGGCGATTATCCAGACATCGTGGAGTGCAGTCAACCAAGTATAAAAGAGGTGTTGAAAGAGGTATTAAGGGATGAAAGTCACAATTAACCAGAATCCGAACATCAAGGAGACAGAGGTTATCATCAATTGCTGCTCCCTGGACAAACGGCTGAAATATCTGGTAGATTACATCCGCCAGTTTTCCTTTTCCATCAAGGGGCATATCGACGACAAGCATTTTTACATTCCCCTGGACTGCGTTCTCTACATAGACAGCGTTGACAAAAAGACCTTTTTTTACGATGAACACCGGGTTTTCCTGTGCAAAAGCAGCCTGCTGGAATTGGAGAAAATGCTGGACAACACGGTATTTGTCCGGGTCAGCAAGAACTGCATGATCAATCTTGCCTATCTGCATTGTGTGAGAAACGCCGACAACCACAGAATGGAAGCCATTATGTCCAACGGTGAACGCATTATGGTGGGCAGGGCTTATGTGGAACGCCTGCGCAGCAAGTTGGAGGAAATACAGATCGATCCTTTTCACCTGCATCTGTCCAAGGAAATCTCCTCCATGTACAGCTGTTCGGAGCGTTCAGTGGTCAATATGGGCACGATCATCTCCTCTCCCGCAGCTCCCAAGCGGGTGGTGCCCCTTTCCTATGGAACGGCGGAGCTGCTGGCCGCCCTGGGGGTATCCGGGCCGCTGATCGCTGTGGCGCCGGCGGAAACCACCCTGGCCAATGTGCTGCCCCACTACAGGAATCTGCTGGAGTCCATACCTGTTCTCACTTATCAGGACCAAGGGGTGCCCACCATTGAGGAGCTGATTCATTTAGAGGCGGATCTTGTGATCGGTTCTTTCTACTCGACAAAGACCATCAATATGGAAACCCTCAAACGCAGGCAGCCCAACATCAATATATACATACACGAGGGGACGGTTCCCGCCCATGCAACCCTGGAAAGCACCTACCGGGATATCCTGAACCTGGGCAAATTGTTCCGGGTGGGGGATATAGCCGTTCAACTGGTTGAACAATGGCGAAGGGAGATTGCCTGTCTGAGGCGCTGCCTGACCGTGGAAAACGATTTGCGGGTGTTTGTTTATGACGGCGGCAAAGCGGCTCCCTACACCTCTGCCGGGGACACCCTGGAGAATGACCTTATCCATCTTTCCGGCGGCAAGAACATTTTTCATGACAAAAAATCCGGATACATTGCCACGGATTGGCGTGAAATCGCCAAAAGGGACCCGGAAATTATCATCGTCCATCAGTATGACGACAGCATGACGGCGGAGGAAAAGATCGCCTATCTGCGGAGACGCAGTGAATTGAAGGGCACATCGGCGGTCAGAAACAACCGGTTTTTGAAATTGTCCTTGCTGGAGGTGTTCCCCAGCGCCCAAAACACCCGGGCCATCAAAAAAATGATCAACGCCTTTTACCCGAATTTGCTCTAAAACCCTAAGGAGTTGCCTTATGTTCATCAACAAAAACCTGATTCAATTCGCCAGGGGGAACGGCTCCCTTGTGGCGGCTGCAAGCGCTCTGGAATTGCTGGTGACACTGATGGGAACCGGCATTGCCGCATGTCTGGCTTTTGCTATTGAGATGATGATCGGCGCCCGGCCCCTGCCTTTTTTCAGCCATATCGGGCAGCCCTTTATCGTCATTGCCGTCCTTCTGATGATGCGGTTTGTGCTGGTTAAGCAAAAAACCTATCTGGCCAACCAAAGCAGCATTGGCATCAAAGCCCGGCTGCGGGAAGGTCTGATGCTGAAGCTGTTTCAGCTGGGCCCCGCTTATACCGCCCAAAAGCGAACCGGCGATATTGCCAATACCATCTCCAACAAGGTGGAGTGGCTGAGCAATTACTATGTCATGTATCTGCCCACCTGTATTTCCACGGCGGCCAACGCCATCCTCATCCTGGTGGTTTTGCAGGGGCTGGACAGAGTGACCGCCCTGATCTGCCTGCTCTCCTGTATAGGCTTGTTTGTCTGCCCCATGCTATTTTATTCCCTGACCAAAGAGCGGGGGGAAAAGGAATGGCAGGCTCATACGGTGTATTATGCCGACTGTCTGGACAGCATTCAGGGGATGGTGACCCTCAAGGCCTTTAATGCCAACCGGAGACGGGGAGAGTACATCCGCGCCAAAGGGGAAGAACTGCGCCGGGACATTATGTCCCAATTGCGGATAACGGTTTTGGAAACGGGGATTATGGAGTTTCTGGTCAGATTTGGCGGCGCCTTTTCCATCGCCGTGGCCGTCGTGCAGGCTGCGGCAGGGGGTGGTGCCTCCGCCTATCTTGTCTACACTTTGTTCCTGGTGAGCGCCTGTTTTTCGCCGATGATGCAGCTGGGCAGCTCCTGGCATATGGGGTACCGGGGCATCACCGCTTCCTATTCCATCCATGCTTTGCTGGAGGAGCCGGTCCGGCTGTCCCTGCTGCCAAAGGTCCAGGCTGGCTCTGCTCTGAAGCCTGAATCATGTGGCGGCGACATTGTCTTTCACAAGGTGTGCTTTGCCTATCCGAAGGCGGAAGGAGAGGTGCTGCACGATATTTCATTTACAGTTCCCCAGGGAACGATGATGGCGATTGTGGGCCCTTCCGGCAGCGGGAAATCCACCATAGCCAGCCTGCTGGCCGGTTTTTATCCTGTAGGGTCCGGCCGCATCCAAATAGGAGATAAAGTCCTCAGCGAAAAGAATGTTGCGCAAATCCAGGGTTTGATCTCCGCCGTCTGGCAGGACAGTCATCTGTTTTACGGAAGCGTGCTGGACAACATCCGGATCGGCCGGGACAGCGCCACCTTTGAGGAGGTTGTGGCAGCGGCGAAAAAAGCCAACATTCATCATTTCATCCAGGAGCTGCCCAAAGGTTATGATACTTTGTTGGGGGAAAAGGGCGCCCGGTTCTCCGGGGGAGAACGCCAACGGATCGCCATCGCCAGAGCATTCCTGAAGAACGCCCCCATCCTTATTTTTGATGAAGCCACCTCTTCCCTTGACCGGAGGAACGAAATAGAGATACAGCAGAGCTTCCATGAGCTGTTGCAGGGGAAAACGGCCCTGGTGATCGCCCATAGAATGTCCACCATCATGCAGGCCGAGCAGATCTGCGTTGTGGAGCAGGGCAAAATCGTCGATTCGGGAACCCATGAAGAGCTGATGGAAGCCTCCGCCCCTTACCGGCTGCTCATGGGCTCCCAGATGGAATGTCAGTAAAATTAGCAAGGAGCGCATCATGGATAACATCCGATCCGGGCTGGGCCGAGTGGGCTACACTTTGAAATTGTGCAGATACATTGAAGGGCTGTGGAAGTATATTGTAGTTTCCATCCTGTGCAATCTGCTGTTCAAACTCACCCCCATCGCCATCAGCCTCCTGACCTCTTATATGATCAGCATCGCCATCATGGGAAACACCCATCATATCTGGCAGATGTTCATTTGGGTCTCACTATTGGTTGTGCTTTCCGGACTTTTTTCTTATCTGGATGTCCTGGTGTCACACGATACAACCTACAAGATTTTGACGAAATTGCGCAATGCCGCCTATGACAAGATCGACGCTATCGCCCCGGCTGCCCTGGAAGGGCGCCACAGCGGAGAGCTGACAAGCATCGTTCTTGAGGATATTGAGCAGTTGGAATGGTTTTACGCCCATACCCTGGGGCAGATCATCGTGGCGGTGCTCATCTCCCTGGCCGCCCTGATTGCCATGGGACTGATCTCGCCGCTTCTGCCCCTTGGCTTGATCCCCTTTGTGATTGTGCTCATATGTGTCCCGGTTAGAGCGGCTAAAAAAGCAAACGCTCAGGGATATGTCATGCGGGAAAACTTCTCCATTCTGAATGCGCGCATAGTGGACGGTGTTCAAGGGCTCAAGGACATCATTTCCTTCCAGTGGCAAAGGCAATTTTTTCAGCGCTTTACTCAATCGGTCCGGGATTACCATAGGGCACAGCTGGCCTATGCTCTGCGGGGCGGGGATGAAAACCGTCTTTTCCAAATGATTATTGGAGTCGGCAGCCTCTGCGGCCAGATCCTGGCGGTCCTCCTGGTTATGCAAGGGGCGGCCGATATGGTTTGGCTGTTGCCGGTGTTTATCTTATGTTCGGTATTTTTCGGCCCCTTGCAGGATGCCTTGCTGACCAGCATAAACTACGGTATGATCTTTGGCTCTGCGAAACGCCTGTTTGAATTGTTCCAGATGGAAAGCACGGTGGAGGACAAAGGGGAGGCCAGCGCTTTCCAGGTCATGGGGACGGAGAAGGGCCAACAGGGGGATATCACCCTCGCTTTGGAGTCCGTATCCTTCACCTATCCCGCTCAGGACGGGGAAACGGCCAACCAGGTGCTGTTCCGGGATATCAGCTTTTCTGTGGGCAAGGGGGAAACGGTGGCCCTGGTGGGGGCGTCGGGCAGCGGAAAAACCACCATAGCCCGGTTGCTGCAGCGCTTTTGGGATGTGGACGGGGGCCGGATCACCATGAACGGCCACGATATCCGGACCCTGCGCCTGGAGGCTCTGCGCGAGATCATCACGGTGGTACCCCAGGAGGTCTACCTGTTTAACGCCAGTGTCATGGACAATCTGCTGCTGGCCAAACATGACGCTGCGCCGGAGGAGGTGAAGGAGGCGTTGAAAAAATCCCTTGCCGAAGGCTTTATTCAAAAGCTGCCTCAGGGCTGGCACACGGTCCTTGGGGAACGGGGCACACGGCTTTCCGGCGGTGAAAAACAAAGGCTGGCCATTGCCCAGGCCTTTTTAAAAGACTCCCCCCTCCTGATTCTGGACGAGGCCTCGGCCAATCTGGATTCGGAAACCGAGCGGCAGCTCAATAAGGCCATCAACAATTTAAAAAAAGGCAGGGCCACCATTGTTATCGCCCACCGGGCCTCCACCATCCGCAGCGCGGACCGCATCGTGGTGATTAAGGACGGTCAAATCGAAGGCACAGGTACCTATGAGCAATTAGTGGCCAACTGTCCCTATTTTGTACAACTGTTAGGAGGTGATTATGCTGAGCAGACCGATTCTGCATAGTACCGAAGAAAGCAGTTCCTCGTTGATCGGCAGGGTAAGGTTCGGCCTCGTTCTTCTCTCGGTGTTGGTGTTTCTTTCCCTGGTGTTCAGCATTTTAGTGGCAACGGCCTTTGGTTCGGCGGAATTGTCCTTAAGGACCGTGCTGGATATTCTGAAGATGAAGCTGTTCGGAATCCAGGATGATGCCAATGTCCAATCGGCAGTCTACATTGTCTGGAACCTGCGTCTGCCGAGAGCCATTTTGGCCATTGCCGCCGGAGGAGGGCTGGCGATCTGCGGTGCGGCCATGCAGTCCATAACCCAAAATGTCCTGGCGGACCCTTACATACTGGGTGTCTCCAGCGGGGCATCGGCAGCGGTCAGCCTGTGTTTTTTCATCGGCGGGACCTTTGCCCAGACCGGGCTGCTGCAGACCTTTGCTTTTCTGGGAGCGGCTTTATCTATGGCACTTGTCTACGGGGTGGGCATGTCCGGGGGTGTGGCCTCCAACAACACGCGGCTGGTGCTGGCGGGAATGGCCATATCCATTATCCTCAATGCCATCTCCCAGTTTTTCATCACCATGTCTGCGGTCAACACCTCCCGAAGCATCACCATGTGGATGATGGGCAGTCTGGCCGGCGCCCGGTGGGACAATGTGGCCATTCCGCTTCTGGGCAGCGTGCTCGGCCTGCTTTTCTTCCTGGGAAACGCCCGCTCTTATAATCTGATTTCATTGGGTGACGAAACGGCCATCGGCCTGGGAGTCAATGTGGTGCGGGTCAAGCTGCTGACCACCCTGGTGATCGCCCTGGTTACAGGGCTGATCGTATCCTCCTGCGGGATTATCGGCCTGGTGGGTTTTGTCATTCCCCATGTGGTAAGGCTCCTCCTCGGCACCAACCACCGCCGCCTCTTTCCTTTGTCTTTTCTGATCGGAAGCCTGTTCCTGGTGTGGATGGATTTGCTGGCGCGTTTTGTCATGGCCCCCCAAGAACTGCCCATCGGTATTTTAACCGCTTTTTGCGGCGGACCTTTCTTTGTGATGCTGCTTTACCAGCAGACCAAAAAATCCAGATAGAGGTGGTGAACAGAGGTATGAAGACCAGGCAGAAGGTGGCTGACGGTCAGACAGCCATCGACGTAAAAAATCTCAGCTATTCCATCCATTCCCGGAAAATACTCGATCAAATCAACCTCTCGGTCAGAAAAAACCAGTTTGTAGGGCTGATCGGCCCTAACGGCAGCGGCAAAACCACCTTGCTCAAGCATGTGTACCGGGCTCTGCCGCCGGATAAAAACACGGTCTTTGTCCACGGCCGGCAGATTGAGAATTACAGCTATAAGGAATCGGCCCGGGAGGTCACGGTTCTCAGGCAGGAAAACGCTTCCGATTTCCCCTACACCATTATGGAGATGGTGCTGATGGGGCGGTCTCCCCACCGGAAGTTCTTCGAAGGGGACACCTCCGACGACAAGAAGCTCGCTATGGAGGCCTTGAAAAACGTCAATATGAGCCAGGCGGCCAACCGCAGTTTTGCCACCCTGTCCGGCGGCGAAAAACAACGCGTCCTGATTGCCCGTTCCCTGGTTCAGGGGGCGGATATATTGCTGCTGGATGAGCCCACTAATCATTTGGATGTTCACTACCAATGGCATCTGATGGAAACCATCCGCAACCTCAACAAAACCGTCCTCGCCGTCTTCCACGAGCTGAATCTGGCTTGCGCCTTTTGCGATTGCCTTTATATACTCCATGACTGCAGGATTGTGGCCTGGGGCCATCCCTCGGAAATATGCACAAAGGAGCTGCTGGCCGACGTGTTCCGGATTGATGCCGACATCGTTCCTGATGAACACGGCACCGCCAGAATCCTGTACCGGCGCGCATTATAGGGTAGGTGAACAGGCCAAGTCAACCATGCTTCGTCTTTAGTTAAGAAATGTTTTGTCTATGGCAAGAGATGTTTCGCCTATGGTAAGGGATGCTTCGTCCATATAAAAGTGTTTTGTCTATATAGGATAAAAATAAACAACAGTGAGGAGAATGAAGATGAAAAAAGTAATGTCCATGATGTTGGCCGTCTTGGTTTTGACAGGGATTTTGGTCGGTTGTGCCCAGAAGGCAGAGTCAAATTCCGGGGAGCAGGCCTCTAAAGCACCGGAAACTGCGGATAGCGCACAAGGCCATTATCCGGTGACGGTGGAGAATTTCGGAATGTCTTCCACCTATGAAGCCGCGCCGGAGCGGGTGGTTGTGCTCAGCTATTCCCAGGCGGAGATCATGGTGGCCTTGGGTATTGAAGACAAAATCGTCGCCCTGACGCCCAGCATGAATCGGATTGAAGAAGTGGCGGAGGAGTATCGGGAAAAGGTGGCCGGTCTTCCCGTGTTCGACAGCACCAGGCTGTCTCAGTACGGTGTGCCCAACCTGGAAGTGGTTCTGTCCCAAAGTCCTGATTTCGTATGGGGAACCTCCTATAATTTCCGTGCCGCCAATTGCGGGGAACCTGGGGATTACAAGGCCAATAAGATCAACATCTATGCCTCCGAAGGTACGGTAGTGGACCAGCCCACACTGGAAAATGTCTATAACGACATCACCAATATCGGTATCATTTTTAATATTGAAGACAGAGCTGCCTCCCTGGTGGAGGAGCTCCGCAGCAGGGAAAATGCGGTTAAGAAGGCGGTTGCGGGTCTGGAAGAGGTCTCGGTGTTTACCCTTGATGATATCGGCGAAGGAGTCTATTACACCACAGGCGGTGCGACACTGGAGGATTACCTGATTGCCACGGCCGGGGGCAGGAACATCTTTTCCGAACTGATGACACAGTATCCGGAGGTGTCCGCCGAAGAGATCATTATGCGAAATCCTCAGCATGTGGTTGTCACAAGCTATTTCACCTCGGGTGACGGCCAGGCTAAGCAGGACGCTATCAAAAATTCTGCCGATTTTGTCAAGGTAACGGCGGTCACTGAGGATAATTTCCTCATTCTTTCCGGCCTTATGGTATGGCCTGGGCTGCAAAGCCTTGATGGTCTTGAAGCCATTGCCAAAACCTTGCATCCCGAAGCGTTTCGGTAAGCCACCATTTTAGCAATGATTCAAAATGAAAAGTAGAGGAATTCCTGGGTCACACAGTTTCGGCTGTTGTGGCCTGTTTTTTTATACGGGACAAAACAAAGGTATTCTTTTAAGATTGCTCAATCATTGAGTCCCTTCAGGTGTATCAAAAGGGTATTTAAAACAAAATAAAGGTTAACATAAGCTTGGATTCCACTCTGTGTTTAAGAAGGGGGATGTAAAATGAGTTCAGAAAAAGATCATCATGTGGAACTTCACCGCGGTCTCAAGAACAGGCATATTCAGATGATCGCCCTCGGTGGTGCGATTGGAACCGGATTGTTTTATGGTTCGGCGACGACGATTCAGTTGGTCGGTCCGGCGATTATCGTGTCCTACCTCCTGGGCGGCACGGCCATTTTTTTTATTGTCAGGGCATTAGGAGAGATGTGTGTTGATCAGCCCGTTGCCGGCGCTTTTTCATACTTTGCCTATAAATATCTAGGTGACTTCCCCGGATTCTTTTCCGGGTGGAACTATTGGTTTAACTACATAGCCGTCAGTATGGCTGAGTTAACGGTTGTGGGAGTGTATATCAACTTTTGGTATCCCAATGTTCCCCAATGGGTAACGGCCTTGGCTTTCTTGGTGATCATCACATTGATCAACCTGATCAATGTGGAAGCCTTCGGGGAATTCGAATTCTGGTTTGCCTTGATTAAGGTTGTCGCGATTCTGGCGATGATTGCTTTTGGCCTGGTCATGATTTTCTTTGGCTTAGGGGAACAAGGGGCTGTAGGATTCAGCAACCTTTGGGCCCATGGAGGCTTTTTGCCTAATGGTGTATGGGGATTGCTTCTATCCCTGGTGATTGTGATGTTTTCCTTCGGTGGAGTTGAATTGATCGGGATTACGGCGGCGGAGGCAGACGATCCTAAGCGCTCTATTCCGAAAGCCATCAACCAGGTCGTATGGCGGATTCTCATCTTCTATATCGGTGCCTTGACCATCCTCATGATTCTTTATCCCTGGAATCAAATCGGAACATCAGGAAGCCCTTTCGTGGAGATTTTCTCCGCCATCGGAATCCCCGCCGCCGCTCATATCTTAAACTTTGTTGTTTTAACAGCGGCTCTTTCCGTTTATAACAGCGGGATTTACAGCAATGGACGTATGCTTCACGGATTAGCCCTGCAAGGAAATGCTCCCAGGTTTTTGACCAAAGTAAGCCGCAATGGCATACCGATTAATGGGGTTTTTGCCTCTTCTGCAGTCACCTTAATCGCGGTTATCCTTAATTTCCTTGTTCCCGGGAAGGTTTTCCTCTATTTAATTTCTATCGCCACCATTGCCGGGATCTTTAACTGGGCCATGATCCTGGTAACCCAGCTTAGGTTCAGAAAGGTCGAAACAGAAAAAGGGCGGGAGGATCAATTGCAATTCAAGATGCCTCTCTATCCCATTTCCAACTATATTGCTCTGGCGTTTCTGGCCATGGTCGTGGTGTTGATGGCTTATATTCCTGATATGGTTTACTCCCTGTATATTGGACCCATCTGGATTATTATTCTCTACATCGGGTATAAGTTTCTGAGACGTAATCCTGAGACAAAGCCGCTCCACAGAGAGTAGCCGCCGGGTTAATGGGGTGGAAATATCTGACGGTCATAAAAGGGAAAGCCAAGGGGAAGATAACTCTGAATTTCTAATACTACTGTCCAATGCTACTGAAGGAGGATCGTTATGGTGAGAAAAGCAGAACCTTATCGCATAAAAATGGTGGAAACCATGCGCATGATATCCAGAGAAGAGCGTGAGCGGGCATTGCAGGAAGCGGGGTATAATCCCTTCGCCCTGAAAGCCGAAGATGTCTATATTGACTTGCTCACAGACAGCGGAACAGGAGCTATGAGCGACCGCCAATGGTCGGCGATGATGATCGGGGATGAGGCTTATGCCGGCAGTAAATCCTTCTATAAAGTTAAAGACGCCGTAGCCGATATTTTTAACTATGAATATACGATTCCCACCCACCAGGGCCGGGGAGCAGAGCAGGTTCTTTTTCCTCACCTGATTAAACATAAAGGCCAATATGTTCTGGGCAATATGCATTTCGATACGACCATGGCTCATATCGAGCTCAACGGTGCAGTTCCCATTAACCTGGTTATTGATGATGCCTTTGATACCCAAAAAGAGCATCCTTTCAAAGGCAATTTCGACCTGGAAAAGCTGGAGAAGTTCATTCAAGAAAAAGGCAAAGAAGAGATTGCTTTTATCATCATCACCATTACCTGCAACTCCGCCGGCGGGCAGCCGGTTTCGATGGAGAATATTCGTGCTGTGAAGCAGATTGCGGATAAATACGGTATCTTTGTTGATATAGACTCCGCCCGTTTTGCCGAAAACGCCTACTTTATCAAGCAGCGTGAAAGGGGCTTTGAGAGGGCCGGCATCAAGGATATCGTCACCGAAATGTACTCTTACGGGGATGCCTTCACCATGAGCGCCAAAAAGGACGCGATCGTCAACATGGGCGGTATTATCGGCATTAAAAACAATACCGAACTCTACCAAGCAGCCAGTGCCACCTGCGTGCCTATGGAAGGCTTTGTAACCTACGGCGGCTTATCAGGCCGGGATATGGAAGCCTTGGCGGTGGGTCTTTATGAAGGTTTGGATGAAGAATACCTGGAAAGCCGCATCGGCCAGGTAGAATACTTAGGAGAAGAACTGCGGAAACGTGGTATCCCCATTCAGTGGCCTGTGGGCGGCCATGCCGTATTCGTCGATGCCAAGAAATTTTTACCCCATATCCCCGGTGACCAATTCCCGGCCCAGGCTTTAACCAATGAACTGTACATCGAAACCGGTGTTCGTGCTGTTGAAGTTGGCTCGCTTCTTTTGGGCCGGGATCCGGAAACAGGAAAACAAAAAGTTGCCGGTGCTGAATTCATGCGCCTGACCATTCCCAGAAGGGTATATACGGATCGGCATATGGATGTTATTGTGGATGGATTGGCTAAAATCGCGGAACGCCGTGACCAGATTAAAGGTCTTGATTTTGCTTATGAACCCAAGGTCCTGCGCCATTTCCTCTGCAAGCTCAAACCCATTGGCCTCGACCCCAAAGCGGGAGAAGATGTCAATCCGATGGTGCCTTAGAATCAAGCATACCTTACCCTATGGATTAATCTTGTCTTTGACGGCCCAAGGGGGTTTTGGAACGAATTATTTTCGTTGCAAAACCCCCTTGGCGTCTGATCGCCCCCAAATTCAATGTGAATCTGTTCGTTTGACTATCGGTATTCTTACAATAATCATGTTTAGTATAGTTGAAATGGAAACAAAAGTTTAATATACTATGGTTAATGCACCAAGGGGTGGAGGGACCGGCATGAATAAAGAAGAACAGGTCATAATGAGCTTCAGGGACTTATTTAATAAACTGGTTTGGCTTAATAAAGTTAAGATGGAAGCAAGTCTTAAGGATTATAAGCCTTCTGAAGTACATTGTATTGAGTATATTGGCAGGCATGCCGATTCCAACGTGACAAAACTTGCGGAATCTTTTTATATGACGAGAAGTGCCATAAGTAAAATAACCAAAAAGCTTATGGAAAAAGACTTGATCGAAAGCTACCAGAAACCGGATAACAAGAAAGAAATCTATTTTCGCTTGACTCCCCAAGGGAAAGCGGTTTACAAAACCCATGAGCATCTGCACCAAGAGTTTCAAGAGCGTGATAAAGCCGTCTTCGAGCAGATAAGCGAAGAACAATTTGACAGTATGCTGAGCTTCGTGGAAAAGTATAGCAGGCATTTGGATACAGAGATAAAAAAACTGGAGATACCCATGAAGTCGGAGTAAATTTCCATATTCAAAAGCCACAGGCAGCCTAACTCAAGTGAGGAAGGCTGCCTTTTATTGCGATTATTTTGTTGACGGGGAAACAAAACAGTGATACGATAATCATGTTTCCTAGGACTCAAAAAAGTCAAACTCTAATAATAGAACTTCTGAGGGGAGAAGATAAATGTTCAAAAACGGCTCGGACCATAAACAGAACACAGAGCAAACTATAGATAAAAAGGCTCTGCTGTTCGGCCTTATGTCGGTATTTCTTTGCGGAATAGGCTTCAGTATTATAACGCCTGTCGTCCCGTTCTTAGTGCAGCCTTATATCAGCAATCCGGAAGAGCAAGCGATCGCTGTTACGCTGCTGACCTCTGTTTATGCAGCCTGTGTGTTTTTGGCTGCCCCCGTGCTGGGAGCTTTGAGCGATCGATATGGCCGCCGTCCCTTGCTCTTAATCTGCCTGTTGGGTTCCGCAATCGGGTACTTGGTTTTTGGCATCGGAGGAGCTCTGTGGGTACTATTTGCCGGGCGCATCATCGAGGGGATAACAGGCGGAAGCATTAGTACGATCTTCGCCTATTTTGCCGATATCATCCCTGCAGAACAGCGAACCAAATACTTTGGCTGGGTGAGTGCGGTTGTAGGTGTAGGCGCCGTCATCGGTCCAACTCTGGGCGGATTGCTGGCTAAGTTCGGGTATTCTGTACCCATGTATTTCGGTGCACTCATCACGTTATTGAATGTTGTCTATGGACTTTTCTATATGCCGGAGAGTCTTGATAAGCATAAGCGACTGCAAGAGATTACCTTAGCAAGACTGAATCCATTCATCCAGCTTGCCAGCATTCTTTCCATGAAAAGCTTAACCAGGCTGCTCGTTTCAGCCTTCTTGCTTTGGCTGCCCAACGGATCGTTACAGGCAGTTTTTTCACAATTTACACTGGACACCTTTCATTGGCAGCCCGCCCTTATCGGACTTATGTTTTCCATTATGGGCGTCCAGGACATCATTGCCCAAGGCTTCATCATGCCAAAGCTTTTGCTGAAACTCAGTGATCAACAGATCGCCATGCTGGGCATGGCTGCGGAGGTCATCGGCTACAGCTTTATTGCCGCATCGGCTTTGTTCTCATTCTATCCTCTTTTAATTGCCGGAATGTTTATCTTTGGCTTTGGCGATTCGATCTTTGGGCCTTCATTCAATGGGATGCTCTCCAAATCTGTCCCCTCCGGTGAGCAAGGCAGGATTCAAGGTGGCAGCCAGTCTATTCAGGCCTTGGCAAGAATGATGGGGCCGATCATTGGCGGGCAAATCTATGTATCCCTGGGTCATGCCGCACCTGCTTTTATGGGGATGATCCTTATCGCGGCGGCAATACCGGTTTTGCATAAAAGGACCCAGTAAATATGTATACTCGCTCTTCTTCATAAAAGGATATCTCTGGATTACAGGATTAAATTATAGAGGGCAATTATAGGGTTCAATTAAATAGGGTATCAGAACCTGTTCTTAAGTTCTGATACCCTATTTGTCTACAGTCTGAATCCGTACTTGTCATACGGAGTGCATTATTCAGCTTTCATTGTATGAACGTTTATACCTCATAAACCCTAAACTAAGGCAATGGCTTCGATTTCAATGATAGCATCTTTAGGAAGGCGCGCCACTTGTACGGCAGAACGGGCCGGAGGGTTCGTGGGGAAGTAGGAGCCGTAAACTTCATTCATCTCGGCAAAATCGTTCATATCCCGGAGGAAAATAAGGGTCTTAACGATCTTGTCCAGAGAAGAACCGGTGCTTTCCAGGATGTTTTTGACATTCTCCAGAGATTGTTTGGTGGCTGAACGAATGTCGCTTGCCAGTTCTCCGGTAGCCGGATTCAAGGGCAATTGGCCGGAAGTAAAGATCAGGTTGCCGGCTTGAATTCCTTGGGAGTAGGGCCCTATGGCCCCTGGGGCTTTCTCAGTGTTTAAAATCTTAAGAGACATAGCTGACCTCCTGTTGTAACGTTAGTGGGAGTTTCTGATTTTATTGTACCTAATGGTCCCGTTATTATGTACCCGTCTTATCTATCCATCTTATGTATCCGTCATGGCGACATTTTTCTTGCAGAGATTGGTTTGGCAGGTTATTCCCGGTATGGTATATTGAAGACAACGGAAGACCGGGAAGAGGGGAATCAAGATGAAATGGGCATTCATTAATCATATGGAGAAAATCAATGAACTTCTGGGGAATTTAGAGCAAGAGGAAATAAAGCGGGATTATCCCATAGCCTGGGAGCGGACCCATGCCGCCAGCTGTGCTCAAGTGGGTAGGTTGCTGGCGCAAAAGCGTGGTGTAGATCTGGAGCTGGCAGCCTTAGCCTGTTCTCTTCATGATATTGGCCGCTGGTATACCGGACTGCAGAGGAATCACGCCCTCCGGGGAGAAGAGCCGGTCCGGTGCTTTTTAGAGAGTTCCTCATTAAAGGAAGAGGATAAAGAAGCCGTCGTTCAAGCGGTAGTCCGCCACTCCGAAAAGGATAAGGTGGGCAGTCCTTTAGACGAAATCGTAAAGGATGCGGATGTTTTGGACTGCTATTTTCATGGTGATGAAATCAGCAAACCCTATCATCTGGCCCGGCTCAAAGAGGTCATGGGGGAATTGAATTTAGAGAGTTAAGAGTAAGGAGACACTTTGCTTCCTCCAGGGATGGATGGGCAGAGTGTCTCACTTTGTTTTTTACTTTTTATCTTTGGCGTTAAGCTCCGCCACCCGGTCCGCTTCAAACTGTTCCATCACCTGAGGCAGATTGTCTTCAGCCATGTGCTCCGCGGGGAAATCGGAAAGGGCAAGAGAGTTGACCCAAGGGGCCGCTTGATCTTCCTTGGCAGGCTTATTGGCAAGAGGGAGGAGGCGAACGCTGTACTGGCTGACCGGAATGCTCTCTTCTTTGAGAATCGCTTCCAAAGCTTTTGCTACTTCGGCGACTTTGTTGTAGGAAAGGTCCTCACTGTAGAGGACAACGTCCGCGACGAGGGGTAGGGGAGGATGGCTGATATCCAGCTTCATATCACGTTCCAGCTTCATGGGATCATGGTCCTCTTTGGTAAACTGGAAAGAAATATAGTCAAAATCATAATCCAGCCTGCTGCCGATCAACTTTTTGGCTATCTCCCGCATCTCGGCATCCAGCCGCCTGTAGGTGGTGAAGTTATTGGCCACTTCGTATTCATAGTCATCACGCAGTACCTTGCCATAGCTGTCGGTATAGATGCTGAAAGCGGTATCTTCGCTCAGGGACGATTGCACAAATACCAGGTAGGCATTGAATTTGAAGTTATAGTTGGAGCGCTGGATTTCCAGATTCAGGTCGCTGTAGTTGGCGTCAATATACTTCTGCGCGGCTTGTTTGGCCAATAGATTGGAGACAGGGTTGCCCACCCAGGCGTTGACAAAAAGCAACAGCAGCACAATTAAGCCGATGCCGGTTATACCGGCCAATAGTTTCTTGATGTTCATAGCATTTTACACCTCTTTCTTAAATGCATAATGCAAGAGCCAGGCGATCAGAACGCCAACGGCACTGAAAGCGGAAAGAATGGCGGACCACCAGGCGGACATGGAAATCAAGTCAATGATGCCGCTGTAAGTCAGGATTCCGTCGATGAGTCCACGAAGGGATGCCCAGATAAAGGAAAATACAAATAGGCCCAGAGGAACAAAATAGGCGTTTCTTTTAAACAGTATATAGCCAAAACCGCCGATGGCAGGCATGATAAGCCCATTGTAAAACATAAGCATACCGTCGGAGATGACCATTCCCAGCAGGGTTCCGGCCAACATAATGCAGAGCAGAAAGACGAGCATTTGTTTTTTGATTTTGCCTAACACCACAGTGTCATCCATTGCAGTAGTTGCTTCTATCTCCGCCCCTGTTTTTTCTCCCCAACTATGGTTACAGTGTTCACAGCCTGCAAGATGCTCCTGCACCAGCAGGCGGCTGTCTTCGCTGGCGACGCCATCCTTGACCAGAGGCATTAAGTCCAGGCAGACAGAGCAGGAAATCTTACTCATAGCTATATCCCTCCTTGAGCAGGATCGTTCTGATTTTATGCTTGGTGCGAAAATCAAGGACTCTTGCCGAGCTTTCGGAAATCTGATGCTTCCGGGCTATCTCGTAAAAGGAATAGCCGTCAATCCGCATCAAAACAATGTCTCTGTTTTTGTCAGGCTCCCGGTTCAACAAATCATGAATCCTGTCCAGCAGCTCCTTGGAGAGGATGGTTGATTCCAGACCGGCCGGATTGGCAAAATAGACTTCCAGCAAATCTTCCGGGGTAAGCTCTTTTTTGCTTTTTCTTAAATGCCTATACCAGGTGTAGCGGGCTATCGAGAACAGCCAGGTTTTAAGATCGGAATTCCCCTTAAACCCGGGCAGGGATTTAAGGGCGCTGATAAAAACCTCCGAGGTCAAATCCTCTGAGAGGGGTTTGCTATGAGTAAGGCTTAACAGATAAGCATAGACGGCATCTTTATGCTGTTCATAGACCTTTTGCATGACTGAATCAGCCATAGATTTCCCCCTCTCATAAGCTTAGTGTCAAATGAACAGGGTTTTGTTACAATGTCTTTTAAAATTATATAAAAGCTGCATGAGAAAGCAAAGAAGTTTCAGTCAGCAAAAAATCTGTTGCCTCACGGAATTAAGAGTACCGGCGGAAAAAGCAGTAAAGGGTTTGGCAGGGTATCCTTCGGTATGGTATAGTAAAGTCGGAAAGTGAGGGGTTTTTTTATATGGCAAAAATCCTTATATTAGATGGGAACAGTTTGGCCAACCGGGCCTTTTATGCTTTACCGATGATGACCACCGCCGATGGCAAGCCTACCAATGTCCTCCATGGCTTTATGACCATGCTCTTACGCTTGCTGCTTGAACAAAAACCGGATTATTGGGTGGTGGCTTTTGATAAGACCAAGGCTACGGTAAGAATAGAGCAATATGCAGATTACAAAGCCCAGCGCAAAGAGACTCCCGATGCGCTGAAACCGCAGTTTGATTTCCTCAAAGAACTGTTAACTGCTTTTGCCATGCCTATTCTGGAATGTCCGGGTTATGAAGCCGACGATATCATCGCTACGGTTACCTCCCTGGCTGAGCAACGGGAATGGGAGACCCAGATTTATACCGGGGACAGGGATGCCCTGCAGCTGATTTCTCCCCGCACTACGGTCTATCTGACCCGCAAAGGAATCTCTGAGGTGGATGCTTATGACGAAGGAGCGCTCTACGAAAAGTATCAACTCCGGCCCGCCCAGATCATCGATCTTAAAGGACTGATGGGAGATGCCTCCGATAATATTCCCGGTGTACCCGGTGTAGGGGAAAAAACAGCCCTGAAGCTCTTGTGGGAATACGGCAGTGTGGAGAATGTCCTGGATAATATCGATAAAATCTCCGGCAAGAAGCTCCAGGAGAATTTGCGCAATAACACAGATAAGGCCCTCTTAAGCAAGAAGCTGGCCACCATGCTTTATGACATACCTCTGGAAATTAATCTGGATCGATTAGTTTACCGCCGCCCGGATGAGAAGACCTTTACCGCGGCTTTGGATAAGTATGTCCTCAAAAGTGTGGCCCGAATCTGGCATGAACATCATGGGGCAGGAGAAGAGGGCAAGGATACCCCTCGGGAAGAAGTCCTCAAGCCCTGGCCCCTTTGTGAACTGACTGGCGAAGAGTGGTTGGTGCGACTCCCTCAATGGCAGGCTGATCAAGCAACCCTTGTTGTAACTTGCGCTAATACAGGGGGGAATCCTCATTGGGCGAGGATCACCGCTTGGGGAATAGCTGCCGGTGGGGAATCCTTTATCCTGAATTGGACCGACGCGGCTCCGGAGGTTCAGATGGCTTTTAGCCAATTGCTGGAAGATCCTGAGGTGCCTAAGCAGGTTGCGGACAGTAAAGTGCTGTACAGCCTGCTCCTCAATGAAGAGATCACTCTGCGGGGAGTCAGCTTGGATATCGGACTGGCGGCTTATTTGATTAACCCCACCCGCAACAAATTTGAGCCCCTGGAGCTGGTTAAGGAATACATCCCCGGCGCAGGGGAATTCGCCAATTTGGCTGAAGAGGCTTCTGCTCTGGCTCAGGTGGCAGATTCCTATAAGGAAACCCTTGAAGAGCTTGGTCTGAGTGCTCTTCTCCATGAAATGGAGGAACCCTTAAGCCCCATCCTGGCAGAGATGGAGAAGCAGGGAATTGCGGTGGATGTCCCAAGGCTGCAGGAATTTGGTCAGGAATTGACGGTGGAGCTTCAGCGTTTAGAGCAGGAGATCTACGCCGACGCGGGGGAAACCTTCAATATTAATTCTCCCCAGCAATTAGGTCATATCCTTTTTGAAAAGCTGGGGCTGCCTCCCATGAAAAAGACCAAAACCGGTTATTCCACAGATGCCGATACTTTGGAAGAGCTGAGGGATCAGCATTCTATCGTGGAACGGGTCCTGGACTACCGCCAGTTAAGCAAGCTCATGTCCACATATGTCAACGGCCTGCTGGCTCAGATTCACGAGGGAAGGGTTCATACGACCTTCCAGCAGACGGTAACCGCCACCGGACGCCTATCCAGTACCGAGCCTAATCTGCAGAATATCCCCATCCGTCTTGAGCTGGGGCGCTTACTGCGGAAGGTCTTTACCCCGACTCAGGAAGGCTGGGTGCTTTTATCAGCGGACTATTCCCAAATCGAGCTGCGGATTTTAGCCCATTATTCTCAAGATAAGGTTCTTTGCGAATCCTTCTCTCTGAATCAGGATGTGCATACCCGTACTGCTTCGGAAGTCTTCGGAATTCCTATGGCAGAAGTCACGAAGGATTTGCGCCGCAAAGCCAAGGCGGTTAACTTCGGGTTGATCTATGGGTTGACGGATTTTGGTTTGGGCAGGGATTTGGGCGTACCCCGCAAGGAAGCCAAAACCTATATCGAGACCTATTTCCATCGTTATGAAGGGGTCAAACGTTATCTGGAAGAGATTGTGGTCAAGGCTAAAGAAGAAGGACAGGTCCGCACTTTGCTCAACCGCTTGCGCCGGATTCCCGAATTGCGCCATCCTAACCGGGTGCAGCGTCAATTCGGAGAGCGGATTGCCATGAATACCCCCATCCAGGGCACAGCGGCGGATATTATGAAGCTGGCGATGCTGGGAGTGGCAGAAGCGTTGAAACCCTATCGGGCCAACCTCCTTTTGCAGGTCCACGATGAATTGGTGATTGAAGTCGCTCCGGAGGATCTGGAAGAAGTGGCGAAAGTGGTCCGTGAAGAAATGGAAAGTGCTTTCCCCCTCTCCGTGCCCTTGATCGCGGATTGTAAAACTGGACCAAATTGGTATAATATGGAGTCTTATTCCTTAGAGTAGTACCATCAGAAGAGCAGTGCTATTAGTAAAGCAGTACCATCAATTTTAATACAGTCAATAGAGCATTCCATCAATTCTTATATATGAAGGTGTAATTATGCCGGAACTACCAGAAGTAGAAACCATACGCAGAAGCCTGAGTCAGCATATTCTTGAGCGAAGGATTGAGGAGATCTTGATTCGCTGGCCAGGTGCTGTTGAAGGATATGAGGAGAAAACCTTTGCCGATGCTGTCAGAGGACTGAAGTTTCAAAGTATCGAAAGACGTGGGAAATACCTTTTGTTTACTTTAGAAGAGGGCTGGTCCTTTATCGCCCATATGCGCATGACAGGGCGTATGGTTTACCATGCTCAAAACCAGGAACCGGAGAAGCATACCCATGTGGTGCTTAAGCTTTCTGCCGGGGAGATTCACTTTACCGATACGCGCAAATTCGGCCGGCTGCAGTTAGTTAGAACTGAAGAACGCCTCAAGCAGCCCTCCTTAGCCCGCTTGGGGCCGGAACCTTTGGAGGAGGATTTTTCCGCTGAAGAACTGGGACGGCGCCTGGCTCCCCGCAAACTGGCCATTAAAGCAGCTCTGTTGGATCAGACCCTTGTAGCAGGAGTAGGCAATATCTATGCGGATGAAGCTTTATTCAGAGCGGGAATTGCCCCGGAGCGGTGCGCCAATTCCTTGACGAAAGAGGAAGTTGAGAAGCTTTACCCTGCCATCTGTCAGGTTCTTGAAGAGGGTATCGCCGCCAATGGCACCTCTTTCCGGGATTACCAGGATGCTAATGGGGAAAGAGGGGACTTTCAGAAGGAATTGAAGGTCTATGGACGTGGGGGAGAACCCTGCAAAGAGTGCGGCCATACTCTGGAGAGAATTCGTCTGGCCGGCAGGTCTACGGTGTTTTGCCCCCGCTGTCAGGTGTAAGATTGATTTCGCCTGCTCTCAGAAGGATTTGAAAGCGGAGTCTCCAGGATTTTAGTTTACACCGGTCGCTCCATAAGCTGCGCGGACAAAACTAACGCGAAAAGCCCGCCGCTCCGTCGGGTGCCCGCCCAAATCGCTCCTGCTCAATGGGCGGTTGGAAACGTCCTGTTTCCAACCCGACTCCGCTGAGTGCTTTTCGCGAAGTTTTGTTTCCGCTCGCTTAAAGTCGCTTCCCTTGTGTAAATCAAAATCCTTGGGCTACTTTTCGGGCCTGAGGGGGGTGGGGCGTTGTGGGAGCTGTGGGGAAAGATATCTTATTCAAGCCGCTTTCTCCGTCTTTACTGACGCCGCTTGGGGCGGCAAGGTCGGTAACCTCAGAAGGGCTCTGAAGAAGGGCTGGCCCCGGAAATGCTCGCAATGCCTCACAAAGAGAGCCCCCGGGCCTCGGATTTCTAGACTCCAAGCCCTCGGGACCTCAGAGAAGAGCTTAAAGAAACCCGTAAGAAGTAGCTTTATGTACAAAAGCGGACGGATTTAGCGGAGGGGCGGTCAGGTCAACGAGGCTTTCTTAACGTAGCGGAGCCACGGTTCACATCAGGTATTACCCGGAGGTTTGGCGTAGCTGTTAAGAAAGCGAGTGGACCAGCCCTGGAACTATGGAGTACGCGTTGTGCGTAAAGCTACGCGACCCGAAGATTCGTCATGCATAATGCTACGCGACCCGGACGAATCGGACAAACGACTTAGAGTTGTAACAAAGGAGTTATTAAGATATGAGTATTCTTTACTGTCGGAGCTGCGGCGTGGACGTTTCCGGGGAAGCCCTTTTCCGACAAGTAACCTTTGCTGTGGAGAAGGGGGAGAAGGTGGGACTGGTAGGCCCCAATGGGGCGGGGAAGACGACCTTGCTGCGGGCTTGTTTAGGGGAGCATCCTCTGGAAAGCGGCGAGGTATTTCTTACCGGCACTTGGGGATACCTTCCCCAGAATCCTTTAGTTGAAGATCAGGGCACCGTCTGGGAGAGCATGTTGGCGGAACGGGCCGATCTCATCGAAATGAAAGAACAGCTTCATGTTCTTGAAGAACGGATGGCTCATACCGCGGACGAGAAGGTTTTTGCTCAATACAGTGCCCTTACGGAGCGCTTTGAGACCATGGGCGGGTATGCCCTGGAAGCCCAGGTGCGCAAGATCCTCTCCGGTCTTGGGCTCACTAAAGAAACTGAGCACCCCATTCAACATTTAAGCGGGGGCCAAAAAACCAGGCTGGCTTTGAGCAAACTCCTGCTGCGTTCTCCGGAATTTTTGATTCTGGATGAGCCGACCAACCATTTGGACATGGATGCCTTAGAATGGCTGGAAGGGTTTTTGAAAGGCTATGACGGTGCGATTTTAGTGGTTTCCCATGATCGCTACTTTCTTGATCATGTGGTTCAGAAAGTCCTGCATCTGGAGAATGGGGGATTGAAGAGCTACCCGGGAAACTATTCCGAGTATGAACTGCAGCGGGCGGTGGAAGAAACTACACTGGTCAGGGAAGCGGAGCGGGTAAGCAAAAAGATCGCCCGCCTGGAGGAATATATCCGGCGTTATAAAGCCGGTATTAAATCCAAGCAAGCCCGGGGCCGGGAATCTCAGCTCCAGAAGATTAAGCCTGTTGAGGTGAATAAAACCCCCAAGTCTTTGCATATTTCCCTGGCCACAGGACGGCGCAGCGGGGATCGGACCCTTATGCTGGAAGGCGTTTCTGTGGAGTTTCCCGGACGCAGGTTGTTCCAGGGGGTTGATGTGGAATTGCGCCGGGGGGACCGGGTGGCCCTGCTCGGAGAAAACGGAATCGGCAAAACCAGTCTGCTCAAAGCCATCAAAGGTTCACTGCCCTATCAAGGGGAGATTCGCCTGGGGGCTAATGTCAAGCTGGGGTACTATTCCCAGGAACACGAGGAATTGCACGGCAAAGGCAGTATTATGGATGAAATCCGAGGAGACACAGATTTGCTTGATCCGGAGATCCGCAGCCTGCTGGCCCGTTTCGGGTTTGTGGGTGAGGAGGTCTTTAAGGCGGTTTCCGTATTAAGCGGAGGAGAAAAAAGCCGGCTGGCCCTGGCTAAGCTCTTTCTCTCTCAGGGAAATCTGCTCCTCCTGGACGAACCCACCAATCACTTGGATACCCGTATGCGGGATGTCCTGGAGGAAGCACTTCAGGATTATGATGGAACCCTTTTGGTCGTCTCCCATGATCGGTATTTCCTGGACCGGGTCGTGAACAGAATTGCCCGTTTGACTCCTGGGGGACTTAAACTCTACGAAGGGGATTACAGCATGTATAAGGCGCAAGTCCAGGAAGATGAGGCTGCTTCCGCGGGCGGGAGCGCCTCCCCCGGTACCGCTGCCGGAACCCGCCCTCATGAACAGTCCAAGGAGGCGGAACGGGAAGCAAGACGGCGCCAGAGAAAGGCCCAGCAATTAGAAGCACAGATAGCTGAACTGGAGGAAGAAATCCAGTCCTTAGAGGAACAAATGGCTGCAGTAACTTCCAATTATGAAAAAGCCCTGGAGCTCCATAAGCTCTTTGAGGAAAAAAAGGCTTTACTGGATAGTATTATGATAGAGTGGTTAGAAATAACAGAAGAATAAGAGCACCATAAGAAGGGTTTACCCATATATTATCCTGCAAAGTAAAGGTACTTACAGGAGGATGATTATGGGAGCTACAATACTCTTCGCTATAGCCTTAAGTTTTGATGGATTTGGCGTAGGGGTATCTTATGGAATACGGAGGATCCGCATACCCCTTCTTTCGATGTTGATCATAACTCTTTGTACGGTAGTAGCCATGGGAACAGCACTATTCTTTGGCGATGTCCTCATGGGTGTTATTACCATCGTCTCGCCTAATCTTATCGCAGCGGGAATTTTACTTTCCTTAGGGGGCTATCAGCTGATCAAGGCTGTTCCACACTTGTTTAAAAAGGAGACGCCAAGGGCTGAGCCTGCCAGCACGATAGCTGTCCGGGAGCCGGTCCTTAAGCTGGAATTCAAAATCCTGGGCGTTGTTGTGCAGGTTCTCAAAACTCCGGAACAGGCCGATCTTGATGGCTCCGGTGTGATCAGTGCCAAGGAAAGTGTGCTGCTGGGCACGGCCTTATCCCTGGATGCCTTTGCTTCCGGCCTGGTATTGGGTCTTGCTGTGGGAATCTTTAATTCGCTGTCGGTTATTGCCTGGGTGGCCTTGATGCAAATTTTTATGATCAAATGTGGTCAGGCTTTAGCCGGCAGACTTCCCGAAGAGTATTTAGGGAAGTTGGGCCTTTTGCCGGGAACCATGCTTATTCTCATCGCTTTGGGAAAACTGATTTGATTAAAATAATGAATTCGAGGTGTCATACTATGTGGGTTATTGGGTTAACCGGGGGGATCGGGAGCGGAAAATCCACAGTCTCCCGGTGGCTCTCCCAACAAGGTGTTCCGATTATCGATGCGGATCGTACTGTGCATGAGCTCTATCATGAACCGGAGACAATTGCAGCCATTGCGGCTGCCTTTGGTCATGATATCCTGACGGATAGTAAAGAAATCAATCGCAAAGCCTTAGGCAGAATTGTTTTTGCCGATGATCAAGCCCGTAAACAATTGGAGAAGATTCTCCATCCCCGGGTCAGAGTTGCCATGGAAAAACAACAAAAGGCACTGGAGCAGGCAGGGAAGAGGATCTGTGTCTGGGATGTTCCTTTGCTTTTTGAGGCGGGGTATGGGTCCCAGATGGACGAGTTATGGGTGGTTTGGGTACCGCTGGATATTCAAAAACAACGGGTCATGGAACGGGACGCCTTAAGTGCAGAAGAAGTGGCCTTGCGCATTCAAGCCCAATATTCATTGGGGGAGAAACGCAATAAAGCAGATGTAGTTATAGATAATTCTGGAAAATGGGAAGAAACAGTAGTACAATTAAGGAAAGAAATGGAAAGAATAAATAGGGAGCAGGGACTATAGAATGAAGCAATGGGCCAGAATAGGTCTTGCAATAGGTCTAACTTAGGTCTATCGTTCTATTCCTTAATACGAGCCTCTCAAAGTATAATATGTCCTATGTTAAGCTCGGCCATGGACTCGGCTAAGGTTGAGCGGGTTCAAATCTTCCCTTGCATGAAGCCTCGTTCAATCCTTAGAATGCTTAAGACTTAAATACTGATGAAATCAAGGAGTACCCATGAAAAAGAAAGGGTTCACAGTGCGGCGCAAGAAAAAAAGATCAGGTTTTTTATTTACCCTGGTCTTATGTGTGATTGCTTTTATACTCTTGTTCTCGTCTCCCCCCATTAAGAAAGTAATCTATCCTTATCCGTATAAATCCCTTATCGAACATTATGCGGAGGAATATCATGTGGACCCTTTGCTGGTTATCTCGGTCATTCGCGCTGAGAGTAAATTCCTGCCCTATTCCCAATCCCATAAGGGCGCCCTGGGGCTTATGCAGCTGATGCCGGATACAGCCGACTGGATTGCCGAGACCTTAGGGGATGGAACCTTCGACCAAAGTAAGCTGAGGGAGCCGGAAAAGAATATTCAGTACGGAACCTGGTACATAGCCAGCCTGCAGAAGGAATTTCAGGATATCGAGCTCGTTTTGGCCGCCTATAATGGGGGAAGAGGTCATGTCAATGAGTGGATCCGCACAGAGCAGCTCAAGGTGGATGACTTGAATACGGAGGATATTCCTTTCCGGGAGACCAGGGAATATGTGCAGCGGGTTATGGATAACTACGAAAAGTATCAGGATCTTTATGGTGAAAAACCACGCCTCAAATGAAGCGTGGTTTTTTAGTCCCTATAATCATGATCTTTTTGCTTAATACCCTATTGACAACATAAGAGCCCTTTTGCTATCTTTTAGAAAAACACACTAATCATATTGATTAAGTATGTTTTTCTAAAAGATGCTTATCAATTAGGTTAACGAGATAAAAGTTAGGGAAGAAATGAAATACGATCCGACCACCCGGACATGGGGCTTAGCTTAGAATTAAAGGAATATTCGGTGCGCTGATTGGAAAACCAAAGGCTTTGCATTATTCTTCATGCGGCAAGCGGGGAAAGGATGCTGAGCCTTTTTTGTTTGCCTATGGGAGCCGGAGGGAAAGGGGGATGGAGTATGTTAACAGTAAATTGGGAAGTGCTGGATTTTGTCTCCGAGACAGTCATAGTTTTACGAGATAAGCCGGAAGAGAAAATTGAATAGCAAAAAACGAAAAAAGTAAAAGGAGGTTTCCCTATGAAAATCATAAAAGTTGATATTCTTCAACTTGACACAGCGGAAAACAAGCACTGGAGACCTATTCTTTGCCGCATCTTTACAGATGAAGGCATTTACGGAGACGGCGAAGCGGCCCTTGCCTATGCGACGGCGGCACCCGCGGCTTTCGGCATGGTCAAAGATTTCGCCTCCCTGATCATTGGCCTTGACCCCTTGGAACACGAGGTCATCTGGGATAAGCTCTACAAAGGCACCTTTTGGGGGCAAAACGGCGGTCCAGTGGTATTTGCAGGCATCTCGGCCATCGACATCGCCCTGTGGGATATTAAAGGCAAGGCTTACGGCAAGCCCGTCTATCAGCTTCTCGGGGGCAAAAAGCGGGAAAAGCTGCGCACTTACGCCAGTCAGCTTCAGTTCGGATGGAGCGAGACCAGAGGTCCCCTTTACAAAGCTGAGGATTACGGGCTGGTCGCCAGAGAGGTTGTGGCGGAGGGTTACAACGCTGTCAAGGTGGATTTTTTCACTTATGATGAAAAGGGCGCCCGCCTGACCAGTGAAAAGCAGACCCGCCTTCTCTCATCCCATTACCTGAATCTGGTGGAGGAGCGTGTGGCAGCGACCCGGGAGGCGGTGGGGCCGGATGTGGACATCACTGTGGAGAATCATGCCAACACCGATGCCCTTTCCGCCATTCAGATCGGGCGACGCATTGAAAAATACAATATTTTCTATTATGAAGAACCGACTACGCCCAATCCGAAGACCTTTGCCTATATCTCAAGCAAGTTGGATCTTCCCCTGGCCAGCGGGGAGCGCATTTATTCCCGGTGGCAGTACGCGCCGTATTTTGAAAACAGCTCTCTCCAGGTAATCCAGCCCGACCTGGGCAATACCGGCGGCATTACCGAAGGCAAAAAAATCTGCGATGCTGCCTATGTCTATGACATAAGCGTACAGCTTCATGTCTGCGGCAGCCCGATTGCCATCGCCGCCGCTCTGCATCTGGAGACGGTGATTCCCAATTTTTTAATTCACGAGCATCATTTTCCGAATGGGTTGAACCGCAAGCTCTGCATCCACGATTATCAGCCTGAAAACAGCTATTTAACGGTACCTGAGCTGCCGGGGCTTGGCAATGAGATTTCCGAGTATGTCTACGCCAACAGCATTCGGGTGACGGTGGAGTAATTTCTAATATATAAAAATATAGGTATTGACAAAACAAGGTTTTGACGTTATAACATATATAACACATAAAACGTATAAAACATATATGAATTGTATGTCATGAGTTGACTGGAAAAACCAGAGGCCCGCGTGTTGCTTGAACAACACAAAGTCCTCTGGTTATTTTATTTGGCAAGCCAGCTCATTTCAGTCAAAGGTGAAAAAGGGGGCAAAATGAGTATGAAAAGAACTTCCCGGCTGGCGCTTGGCATCTTCATTCTTATCCTGGGTATCCTCATTGCTTTGGGTCCGCAGTATATTTTCAAGATCTGCGAACAGCATCACGGCACAACAACAGCCTGCTTTTGGACGGCACGAGCTCTTATTGGCGTGGGGGGAGTCATTGCTTTGCTGGGCGCAGCGGTCATCTTTCTGAAAAGCACACCCCTTCTGGCCGGACTTAGTTTGGCAGTATTGCTCAATAGTATTTTGGCTTTTCTGATCCCGAATCTTCTGATTGGGGTCTGCGGAGAGGCGACTATGGATTGCCGGGTTGTAACTCTTCCGGCCCTGAACATACTTACTATCCTGTCCATCATCATCTCCGCCGGGAGCACCGGGTTTCTTTTCGTAAAATACAGGAAGGAGTCTGTTCCTGATGCGCACGTTTCCTCCGAGCTTGATTGACCTATCCTTAAAAAACCTGCGCCGGAGGCCATTTCGCAGCATAGGCCTGATTGTGCTTGTCACTCTTCTGTCCTTTTCGCTGATTGCCGGAGGGATGCTCTCTTATGGCCTGTTCAACGGTCTGCACAGTGTTTCCTCCCGGCTGGGAGCGGATGTGCTCGTTGTGCCGAAAGGCTATGAACAGAAAACGGAAGGTGTATTGCTCCAGGGGGAACCCAGTACGTTCTATATTGATGGGGATAGGGCCGAGCAAGTGCTTAAGAGCGGCGACTTCGACCAAGCATCGCCACAGCTTTTTATCGCCACCCTGGACTCGGAGCACTGCGCTTTTCCTGTACAGCTCATCGGCTATGATCCTGATACCGACTTCGTGATTGGGCCGTGGCTGTCTTCCGCCAGGCCTCAGAAGCTGGAATTCAAAGATATCGTGATCGGCGCGAATATCCAGGCTGATATCGGGGATCAATTGCTTTTTTTCGATTCCTACTATCAGGTGGTCGCCAAGCTTGACCAAACAGGTATGGGCTTTGACACGTCAGTCTTTTTCAACATGGAGACCGCCAGGGCGGCCCTTAAGGAATACGTTTATTACACTGATGCTCAGATCCCGGATCAGACTCACGCCGTATCCGTGGTGACCGCCGATATTCCTGGAGGCTATACCACCGAATTTCAGCGCTATATCAACGACAAATACAGGGGGAGCGGGCTTGAATTCATCTTCACGAAAAACATGATCAGCAGCCTGACCCAGCATATCAACGCCTTGCTCACCTTTTGTTTCGCTTTGCTGATCATCTTGTGGGGGGTGTCCGTGGGGGTTCTGATGATTGTATTTGCCGTCACGCTCAATGAAAGAAAACGGGAGTTTGCCGTCTACAGAGCGCTGGGGTCTTCCCGAAAATGGCTGACCTATTTGATCCTGACGGAAACATTCCTGACCAGTATAACGGGAGCCGGGGCGGGTGTGTTGTTATTCGGTGTTCTGGCCTTTTCATTCCGTCCGCTGATTGAACGGGAGCTATCACTGCCTTATGTAACACCCGGGCACTTAAGCAGCCTCGTCATTAGTTTGAGCGGATTTGTGATAGCGGTTGCTGTGGGGCTTCTTACCTCAGCTGTTTCCTCGGCCAGAATAGGCAGCCTGACGGACAAAGCGCTCCGGCCGGGAGGTGATTGACCAATGCTTTTACAGGCTGAAAACCTCCAAAAGGAATATAGAAGAGGCGGAGAACCATTTTTAGCCCTCAACGATGTCAGTCTCTCCATTGGCAAAGAGGATTTTATCTTGATAACAGGGCGCTCGGGCAGCGGTAAAAGTACGCTTTTAAACCTGCTGGCCGGTTTGTTGCCCCCAACCCAGGGAACGGTTGTTTTCAACGGACGGAAGCTTTCCAACCTCAGGGACGATAAGCTGTCCCGGCTGCGCAACGAACAGATTGGCTTCATTCCCCAGGGCCAGAGCCTGCTCCCAAATTTAACCGTTCTCGATAATGTGCTGCTGCCGTTCCGCTTTTACCGCCCGGGGCAAGGGCCTGTGGATAGGGCCCGGGGCTTGCTGGAGCAAATGGGCATTCCCCATTTGAGAAACGCCTACCCCGGAGAGCTTTCTGGTGGAGAACTGCGCAGAATCACCATCGCCCGCAGCCTGATCAACTCTCCGACTCTGCTTCTGGCGGACGAACCGACGGGAGATCTTGATCCTGAAACAGGGGATGAGGTCATGAAGCTCTTTTCCTCCGTAGCGAAGAGCGGTGTGGCTATCGTCCTTGTCACCCATAATCCTGAATTTATCCCATACGGCAATCGACATTTGATTATGGAGAGGGGGCGGCTGGTTGAGCCCGCTTAAAAAAGGAGGGGGGCTCCGGATTAACGTCCGGAGCTATCCAGAGAAAACTTATGAAAGGGAGAATGTATATGTCAGTAGCGGTGGAGAAGCGAGGTTCGGCTTCAAACAGCGGAGAAGATGCTAAAATCGTGCTCAAGGATCTTAGGCAAAGTTTCTTTATACGCAATCCGGGACAAAAGAGTGTGGAGGAATTTGTGGCACTGGAAAATTTCAGCCTGTCCATCCGGCAGGGGGAATTTGTATCCATCGTCGGTCCCTCGGGCTGCGGGAAATCCACTCTTCTTGACATTGTTTCAGGACTTACCAAGTCAAAGGAGGGTGAAATCTATATCGACGGCAAGCGGGCTACCGGTCCTGCCTTGGACCGCGGCTTTATCATGCAGGGATACGCCCTTTTCCCTTGGCGCACCACCAAGAGGAATGTGGAATACGGCCTGGAAGTCAAGCGTGTACCGAAAAAGCAGCGGGAGGCTATTGTCAAAAAATATATCGACCTTGTGGGGCTGAACGGCTTCGAAAACCGCTATCCCAATGAACTTTCCGGTGGGATGCGTCAAAGGGTTGCTATCGCACGTTCCCTTGCCTATGATCCGGCAGTTCTTCTGATGGATGAACCCTTTGCGGCGGTGGATGTGCAGACCCGGGAGGTTCTCCAGGATGAGCTTCTGCGCATCTGGGAAAAAACCCAAAAAACCATTCTGTTTATCACCCACAGCATTGAGGAGGCTGTGCTGCTTTCGGACAGGGTCGTGGTGATGACCAAACATCCGGGCAGAATTAAAAAAATCCTGGATATCAATCTTCCCCGTCCACGCACTGCAGGAGATATGCGCGCTTCGGCCGACTACAGCTCCATCACCCGATTCATCTGGGAAATTCTCAACGATGTGGAGCAACCCGGGAAACATCACAGCCATGGGAGCATTGCTGATGAAATTTCTCCTTCAGCGCTTTTGTAACCTAATCAACATGCAAACTGCAATGACCAAGAAATGAGGTATTAAAATGAAAAAATCCCTTTTAAAACAAAAAAGATTCAGCTCTCTCGTCCTCACCTTCTTCATGGCGCTGACCCTGGTACTTTCAGGCTGCACTTCGTCGGCAAGTGCCCCTCAGCCGGCACCCCAGGGTTCTTCAGAACCGGGAGCGACAGCGGAGGGCAAACCTTTCGTACTTAAAGTGGTTACGCAGACCACCTTCAGCGACACTATCATCGCCGATAAGCTGGGATTTTTTGCAGACGAAGGCATTCAAATCGAGTATGTCGGTTCCCTGGGACAGGGGGTGACCCAATATCAGGCCCTGGCCCAGGGAATTATCGATGTGGTTACTCAGGGACACCCGGCGGATATTGCGAAGGCGCGTCTGGCAGGTGTCAAGATAACCCAGGTGGCCCCCGGCTTTGTGGACGATGCTGATAACCCCCATATCATGTATCTCGTCAAAAAAGACAGTCCCCTTAAGACGTTGGACGATCTGGTGGGGAAAAAGGTGAGCGTCAGCTTCAGCGGAGTCTGCACGGACGGATACATCAAGTATTATCTTAAAAACAAGGGTCTTGATCCTGACAGCGTTGAATTTGTGACGATGAACCAGCCGGGTCAGGCGGAACAGGCCGTCACTCAGGGACTGATCGACGTTACCACTTCCCATACACCTTATGGCGGTGTGGCGCTCAGACAAGGTGATGTGCGTCTGCTTGCTACAAGCTGGGATATTTTCCATAGCCCTGGAGCAGGCTTCTCAGCCCGGGCTTTCTCCGATGAGTTTATCGAAGCTCATCCCGACGTTGTGCAGGGATTTGTCAACGCCATGTACCGCGCCAGAGTATTTGTGAATAACAACCTGGATTACGCCAAGCAAGAGGCCGGTGAATATCTGAAGCTGGATCCGGCCGATTTAAGCTCCAACAATTTTGACCAAAACAAAAGCATCGACCCGGCGTATATCGAGGATTGGTTTGAGATCGCCGAAACGATGGGTCTTTGGGAACACGGGGATATCAGCCCCGAAGAGGTTTACACCAATCAATTTGTCCCCGAGGACATCCCCGCGTCCGATGCCAATATAGGAAAGTAAGCGATAGGGAAGTAGATCTATGAAAGAATTTACAAAAAAGGCAACCCACCTGTTCAATTCATCCCTTGCCATTATTGTCTTCATCTTGATATGGGAAATCTGCGCGCGCCTTGAGATTTTCAATCCGGTGTTTTTCCCCCCGTTCTCCAAGGTCATTAAAGCATTATACGGCCTGGCCGCCAGCGGTGAGTTATGGAAACACTGCTCAATCAGTCTGATGCGTTCCCTCAGCGGCTTTACTCTGGGAATGTTTGTCGCTATTCCCTTGGGGCTTGTCATCGGATGGTTTAAAAAGGCAGAGGTGTTCCTTTATCCTCTTCTCCAAGTGTTCCGGAACATGCCTACCCTGGCCCTTTTGCCCGTATTCGTCATGTTCTTCGGCATCGGGGAGTTTTCCAAAACCATGGTCATCTTGTGGGGGGTTCTCTGGGCGACCCTCCTCAACACCATAGCCGGTGTGCGCAATGTGGACCCTCAGCTTATTAAGGCGGCGCGCTCCATGGGCGTCGGCAGCCTGCGGCTCTTCGGAACCGTTGTCCTGCCCGCATCCCTGCCTTATATTTTTGCAGGGATGCGCATCTCCGCCACCGTATCCATCCTGATCCTGATCGCCGCAGAGATGATGGGGGCCAGCAAGGGGCTTGGCTATGCTCTTTTCTTCTATCAGTCCAATTTTAAAATCCCGGAAATGTACGCTGTCCTGATCGTCATGGCCGTGTTTGGCGTAACCCTCAATTATACTCTTGAAAAGGTTGAAAAGCGCAGCTTCCGCTGGCGGGACGGAGCGGATACGCCATGAGACTGGGGAGGCACCTGACCACCTTGAAAAACCTTGCCTGTAAGGACACAACAATGAAAGAGGGAGGAACCCTATGCCAAAAATCGCAGATAATCTGACGGATTTAATCGGAAAAACGCCGTTGCTGCGCTTGAACCGATATGCAAAAGGCAAAAACCTATTCGCTGAAATCATCGCCAAGCTGGAATACTTCAATCCACTGAGCAGTGTCAAGGATAGAATCGCTTACGCCATGATCGAGGATGCCGAAAAACAGGGTGCTATCGATCAGGATACGACGATTATTGAGCCGACCAGCGGCAATACCGGCATCGGCCTTGCCTTTGTAGCGGCAGCCAAGGGATACAGGATTGTCCTGGTCATGCCGGATACCATGAGCGTGGAAAGACGGCGGCTTTTGCGGGCGCTGGGCGCGGACCTGGTGCTGACGCCGGGCACTCAGGGCATGGGCGGTGCCATCCGCAAGGCCGAAGAATTAAAAGAACAAATAAGTAAAGCGTTTATTCCCGATCAGTTCAGCAATCCGGTCAACCCTTCCTTTCACCGGGAGACGACAGCCAGGGAAATACTGAAGGATACCGAAGGGAAGGTAGACGTCTTTGTAGCAGGAGTAGGTACGGGCGGAACGGTTACCGGCGTAGGAGAAGCCCTGAAGGCGGTAAATCCAGGAATCAAGGTTGTGGCTGTTGAGCCTTATAATTCTCCCGTTCTTTCGGGCGGACAGCCGGGCCCACATGCTATTCAGGGAATTGGCGCCGGCTTTATTCCCAAAGTATTCAATCCAAGCTTCGTGGATGAAATATTCCAGGTCAAAAACGAGGAAGCCTTTGAAGCCTCCAGAGAAGTGGCGAAATCGGAAGGACTCCTGGTCGGGGTTTCATCCGGCGCCGCCCTCTATGCGGCCACCAGGATTGCGGCCAGAAGAGAACTGGAAGGCAAGAAAATCGTTGTGCTTCTGCCGGATACCGGTGAGCGGTACCTGTCAACGCCGCTGTTTCCCTACGATGAGGGATCCAACCATTTTTAAGATCAGAGGTGTGATTATGCTAAAAGCAGAAGAGGTAAAGCGCGCCGCCCGTGAATACGGAGCGGATCTGGTTGGCATCGGCTCCATCGACCGCTGGGATCATGCGCCTGTTGAAAATCATCCCCGAACAATTATGCCCAAAGCCAAATCAGTGATCTGCATTGGTTTTCGGGTCCACAGAGGTTCCTATCGCGGTGTGGAAGAGGGCACCTACTTCAGTGCCTACACCTTGACGGGATTTTCAGATATCAATACTATCTTTGCTCCCATGGTGCAGCGCAAATTGGCCAGCTTTATTGAAGATCACGGCTACGAAGCAACCACCGTGATGTACAGCAGCGGCCGTTTAACGACTCCTCCGGGAAAGCCGGCCCTGGGCGGGGACGGTACGGCAAAGCCGGCTCCGGATGTTTTTATCAATCACCGCATCGCGGGTGTGTTGTGCGGCGTTGGGCAGATCGGTCTCAGCCGCGTTCTGCTGACACCGGAATTCGGCCCTGCCCAGCGTATTTTTTTCTTGATCACAGACGCCCCGCTGACGCCGAGTCCCATCCTGCAAACGCCCATCTGCGACGGATGCCGGGAATGCGTCCGTCACTGCCCCGCCAAAGCCCTGCTCAGCAACGAAAAGGACGACGTGGATGTCCCCAATGTAACCCTTATCAAACGCTTCTCCCTGGACGAAGGGAAATGCGCTCTTGCTCATGGCAGCGGGGCCCTCAGCCCCTTCGCACCGGACGAAGTCAAGGCCTATGCGCAAAATATCATTGACGGCACCAAAACCCATACCGCAGACGGAAAACCGCGCCCAAGCAGAGAGGAAATCGCAGCCAATGTCAATGACAAGGTAAGCTATGCCCGCAACGCCCAGCAGTATTTCCACTCTCCTGCCGGGCTGTGCGTCGGTCAGGGCTGCCTGCGCGCCTGCCTGGCCCATCTGGAAAAGCGCGGAGCTCTGACACGTAAATTCCAGAATGCTTTTCGGGACTGAGTGAAAGCTATATCGAGCTGGTCCTGGCTGCCTATAATGGGGGAAGAAGTCATGTTAAAGAGTCGGTTCGCACAGAGCAGCTCAAGTGAATGACTTGAACACGGAAGATGAAAAACCACGCCTCAAATGAAGCGTGGTTTTTTGCTGGATGAGAAGTCCTAATCCATCTTATCGACTATTTTCTGCTTAAGCTCTTCCTGCTCCGATTTTTCAAAATTGACAACGGCAAAGCCGATCATGATTAATATCATTAGCATAACCCCGACACCGACAACAAGATAAATCATCGTGAACCACTTGCTCAGATCGGTTTGGGGAACAAAACCGGTAGAGACACTGGTGGGAATGAGACTGACAAAAGCAAAATAGAAAGAATCCAGCAAGGACCATCCTTCGACTTGTTTATAGAAAAGAGTGCCGGAAAGCAAAATCAATGCCAAGGATACCAGTAAAGATTTAAAGGCTTTTTCCTTCATTATGCGATAAACAGCGGATAGTAATCGTTTTAAGGTCAGAATAAAAGAAATCATGGTGTCTCTCCCTTTTCTCAAGTTTAGTGATGGCTTCAATGATTAAACACAGTAAAACAAATTTTAGCATAAAAGATTAATCCGATACAATTAAAATTTTTATGGTTGGTGCTCATCGTCTTTGCCGATACTAACTATTGTAAAAGGTTGGCTTTAAATAATCTTAAAATTGGTCTTGCTGAGAGAAAAGGGATTCCGATAGTTTCTGGAGAATATGATAAAGATAACAAAGGAGGTTATAGAAGATGAGTGAAGGGTTTCAATTAAAATCTCGTTATCAACTGGCTATTGTCGGGTGCGGTCCCGCCGGGATGTCTGCCGCCTTAAATGCCAAAATTCGAAATAAAGACTTTATTCTTTTGGGAAGTGACTTTTGCAGTCCTAAATTAGCTAAAGCTCCCCAGATTGATAATTACCTGGGTTTTCATGAAATCAAAGGGGAGGACTTGCGGCAGAATTTCTTAAACCACGTAAAAGCCATGGGCATTGAGGTTGTACCCTGGAAAGTTCTCAATATTTATCCCGGACCGCCTTTCACCCTGGTCGGCAATAATGAATCCTTTGAAGCCGATGCGGTGATTTTGGCCACAGGGGTATCGCCTACCAAGCTTCTTCCCGGGGAGACGGAGCTTCTGGGCAGGGGAGTGGGCTATTGTGCCACTTGCGACGGACCTTTGTACAAAGGGAAAAAGGTGGCCATTGTTTCCTACAGCCACGAAGGAGAAGCTGAAGCCAATTTCATGGCTGAGATCTGCGCTGAAGTCTATTATCTGCCTTTCTACAAAGAGGTAGGGCAGCTTGATTCCAGAATCATTCAAAAGAAAGCCAGGGTTAAGGAGATTTCCGGCACCCAAAAGGTAGAAAAGCTGGTCTTGGATAATGAAGAGATCTCAGTTGACGGTGTCTTCGTGCTCCGGGAAAGCCTGCCGGCGGAGCAGATCGTTCCGGGATTGGAAATCGAGAAAGGCGCCATCAAGGTGAACCGGGAGCTGGAGACCGGTATTCCGGGACTCTTTGCCGCCGGAGACTGCTCCGGACAACCCTATCAGCTGAACAAGGCGGTAGGGGAAGGAGGAACGGCGGCTCTGAGCGCCATTAAATATCTGGATGAGATGAAAAAGGGATAGACCAGGAGCGAAATATCCCTAGCATAAGCAAAGGCCCATCCCAAATACGACAGTGCCGTCGTATTTGGGATGGGCCTTTCGTGAACGGGGTAAAACATGAACGCTCAAAAGCGCTTCGTCTGAGAAGCTATACCTGTTATACTAAAGATGAAATAAACCCTTGGGGGCTATTGGCGAAAATAGATAACTCAGGAGGATAGCTCAGTGTATAAAGCGTTATTTTTTGATGTGGATGATACCCTTCTGAATTTCGAACAGTGCAGTCGGGAAGCACTGGGCAAGACATTCCGTCATTTCAGTATGGACTACAATGACACCGTTTACGAGCTGTTCCGCAGCATAGACCAGCGATTATGGCTTCGGCAAAAACAAGGCGAACTTACCGTTCAAGATGTTATCAACCTTAGATTTCAGGAATTATTTAAACAGCTAAAGCTTGGGAACTCCCATATCCCTTTGCAGACGATGTTTCAGGAGAGATTGGCGGAAGAGTTTTTCACTGAACCCCATGCGGCGGAATCCCTGGGCTATTTAAGCGCTCGCTACCAACTCTTTGTGACCTCCAACGGTATTTTGAAAACCCAGCTGAAACGTCTGGAGCTAGCCGGCTTATTGCCTTATTTTACAGATGTATTTGTCTCTGACCATATCGGCCATGAAAAGCCCAGTGTCCGATTTTTTGAGGAGTGCTTGAGAAGAAGCAGGTTGGAGCCCAGGGACGTGCTGCTCATCGGCGATAGCCTTGAAGCGGATATGGTCGGGGCTCAAAACAGCAAGATGGACTCTTGCTGGTATAATCCAAAACATAAGAACACGGATTCTGATGTGAAGATTGATTATATTATTGCGGATTTGCTGCAGCTTAAAGACATATTGCCGGTGATATAATATATTTTCACAGTCAGGAATTTCTTTGATGATAGGTGATGGTTATGGAAGGTAAAAAAGTGGCGGTTGTCACAGGCGGCAGTTCCGGAATGGGATTGGCTACTGCCGGGAGGCTGAAAGAGGCGGGGATAGAGGTCATTATCTTTGATATTCAAAAGCCGCCGGAGGAGTTTCCGTTCTATCATGTTGATATTCGCGATGATGGCCAAATTAAGTCAGCACTATCCCATATCCCGCAACTGGATATTTTAGTGAACAATGCAGGGATCTATTTTGAGAGATATTTGGAGGATACCACCAATGAGGAAATAGACAACATGGTGGATATCAATATTAAAGGAACGTATCTGATGACACGCAATGCTCTTGCTAAAATCAAAGAAGCACAAGGCTCGGTCATTATCATCGCGTCGTGTTTGGGACTTGTGCCCGAATTGACATCTCCTCTGTACTGCACCACAAAAGCGGGGCTTATTATGCTGACAAAGTGCCTTGCCCAGCAATATGCGGATTGCGGAGTGCGGGTCAATTGTGTGTTGCCGGGGCCAATCGATACCCCTCTCCTGCAAAAGAGTTTTCCCGATGAAGCAGCCGCTGTCCGTTGTGCGGAGCGTGTGCCCCTAAAGCGGCTTGGGGAACCGGAGGATATTGCCAACATGGTGGCTTTTCTTGTGAGCGAGGAGGCCGGATACATAACAGGAGGTGCTTTCCCCGTTGACGGAGGAGTATCCTCGTCAAGCCTGTATTCGAAATGAATCTAATTGGCTTCACTGTTATTCTCTTCATAATATTCCAGCAGATCGGCAGGCTGGCAGTTTAATTCCCGGCAGATAGCTTCAAGGGTTGAAAAACGGATGGCTTTGGCTTTATTGTTTTTGAGGATGGAGAGATTGGCCTGGGTGATATCCACTCTTTCCGCCAATTCAGCAAGGGAAATTTTGCGTTTGGCCATCATCACATCAAGATTGACTAAAATAGGCATGGCGTACTCCTTTATATAGTTAGATCGTTTTCCCCTTTTATTTTATAGGCCATTTTAAATACCTCAGCTAAAACTAAGGCCAGACAGCCTAAAAGTATATAGATAAAGGAAGTAGCCTTGATCACAAAATTGGGGGTGCCAATAAGTATAATCCCTTGATGGGAATTCAGATTGCCTATCAGATCGAATGCTCCCAATACGAAAATGCTAATGGCTATGGTGTAAAAGCTTTTAATATTATTCGGACAGAAGGGATCACCAATCTTAACCGTTAAAAGAATTGATTTCAATTTGAAAATCATAAAAATAAAAATGCCGCAAAAGATAAAGGTAAAGAGCGTGCTGATGATCAGATCTAACCCTGCAGTTGAATGATCAAGGAAAGATTGACTAGAAGCGGCAAAAGCTAAAAGAACCAGGAAAAAAATGGTTATATTAAGAAGGGTTATAAGGAATTTGGATACCGACTCTGCGGAATTCATAATTAGTTCCTCCTCCAAAATGTATTCAAACTGTATTTGCTTATAATATATCAAATAATATATCGATAATCAATATTAATTTTCTGAATATCAATATTTATTCTTGCCAAATTACCAACCGGTTGGTAATTTGCCCGATAAGAAAAGGCCGTTGCTGAGGAACCTTAAACTTTAAAGTTCACTTGGCAACGGCCTTTTCTATCAAACCGGTCAAAATCAGGACGAATTTTGGCTTATTCTATAAGGATGATAACCTTTTAAATAACTGCAGCCCCTTCCGAGTCGACGGAAAGGAGGTAGGCCTTGGCTGTTAAGCCATGAGCTGCCAAGGAGTCCACCATAGCTTGAGAAACTTGCTCAGCCTTATCGGAAGAGACCAGGGCAAGAATGGTAGGGCCGGAGCCGCTGAGAGCGGAACCGTAGGCCCCGGAATCCAGTGCCACCTGCAAGGTTTCCCCAAGACCGGGAACGAGGCTTGCCCGCTGGTTTTGGTGCAGCCGATCCTGCATACCTTCCTTAAGGAGCTCGTAGTTCTCATGGATCAGTGCTTCCACCAGCAGGGCTGTCCGGGATAGATTATAGACGGCATCTGCCCGGGAAATGGAGACAGGCAGCACATTGCGGCTTTTTTCGGTGGATAGATAGAAGTCCGGAACGATGGCTAAGGCCATGAATTGAGGCTGGGAATGCACTATCCTGGCAATGACTGAGGTCTCTGTGGTGACGGCCAGGGTAACTCCCCCTAAAAGTGCCGGAGCCACATTATCAGGATGCCCTTCGATCCGATTAGCGATCTGAAGGATTTCCTGTTTGCTTAAGACTCCTCCCGCATATTCATTGGCCGCCACCAAGCCGCCGACGATGGCTGCGGAGCTGCTTCCCATGCCACGGGTGGGGGGGACGTTGTTTTCCAAATCCAAAGAAACCGTTGGTATTTCAAAGCCAATGGCCTCCCATAAAGTACACATGCTTTGCCAAACGAGATTGGTCTCATCCGCAGGGATGTCTGCAGTATAATCCCCTTTTAAGGTGATCTGAAAAGCATCGCTGGGTTCTATCCGGACAACATTGTATAAAGAAAGGGCCATACCGAGACAATCAAAGCCCGGCCCTAAGTTGGCAGAGGTGGCCGGTATTCTGACACAAACCATGATGATCCTCCTTAATTCTTACTGACTTCCGCCCAGGGCTTAATCATAATGCTCGCCGGATTCAAAACGGATTACATTGTGGATGGAGAGCACTTTGCTGTAGGCCCGGACCGAATCCAGAGCTTCACGCAAGCAGGATTCCTGAGTGGGGTGGGTGACCAGAACAATTTCCGCTTCCTGGCGTTTTTTCTGTTTTTGAATGATGGAAGCAAAGCTCACTCCGGCCTCGGCGAAAAGGAGGGCTAAGGTAGCCAGCACCCGGGGTTCATCCTTGACCCGCAGTCGGATATAGAAAGCGCTTTTGAAATCCTGTTCGCTTTTGATGGCTAATTCATTGTAACAGGTGCAATTAATGTTAGCCGTAGAATCCGCATTGATATTCCGGACCACTTGAATGATATCGGAGACAACGGCACTTCCGGTGGGAAGTGAACCGGCACCCCGGCCATAGAACATGGTTTCGCCAACGGCGTCTCCCACCACATAGATGGCATTAAAAACCCCGCTGACGGCAGCCAGGGGGTGGCTGTCGGGGACAAAGGCAGGATGGACACGAACCTCGATGCCGTCGGCCTGAGCTTTAGCCACAGCCAGAAGTTTGATGGTGGAATTGAGCTCACGGGCATAGGCGATGTCTTCAGAGGTAATCTTAGCAATTCCTTCCACATAGACATCGTTTACGGTGACCCGGGAGTTGAAGGCGATAGAAGCGAGGATGGCCAGTTTGCGGGCGGCATCCAGGCCGTCCACATCTGCGGTGGGGTCGGCTTCCGCATAACCTAACTCTTGAGCTTCCGTCAGGACTTCCTGATAGTCCCGGCCCTGCTCGGTCATAGCAGTCAGAATATAGTTGGTGGTACCGTTAATAATCCCCAGGACCTCAGAGATTCTATTTCCGGCCAGAGACTGCTTCAGGGCGGCGATAATAGGAATGCCGCCGGCTACACTGGCTTCAAAATAAAGGTCTTTGCCCGCTTCTTTAGCCGCATCCAAAAGCTCTTGTCCATGCAGGGCCAAAAGATCCTTATTGGCGGTCACCACATTCTTTCCTTGTTTAAAAGCTTCTAATATATAGGTTTTGGCCGGTTCGATGCCGCCCATCACTTCGACGACAATACTGATGTCGGGGTCGGAGAGAACATCGGCGGCCTGATCGGTCAGGGTAAAATCCCCTGCGATTGAGCGGGGAGCCTTAAGGTTCCGCACCAGGACCTTGGAGACTTTAATCTGACTTTGGGAACGGTTCTGTATATCGTTAGCATTTTGCTCAAGGATCTGAATTACGCCACTGCCGACGGTTCCGAGACCCAGCAGTCCAATCTTAACGATCTGCATCAATTCTCCTCCAATCCATTTTGTGAAAACAAATGTGTTTGCATTGTGGACATTATAATATGGTTTTTTTTCTTTGACAAGACTTTTTCAAAATGGGTTGACACTGCCAACTGTGTATTATAAACTTAGTTATAAATGAAAGAATGTATTATAACAGTAGGAAGTGTACCTAGGGTTCCGGGAGTTGCTCCGTCTGGTCCGAGCGGTACAAAATCCAGAGCATGGATTTACACCGTGGGCAGAAAATACCCGAGCGGAAAGTTCCTCGAGAGGGTAGGAACACCGCTCGGTTTTCTACACTGTCAGAAAGTATAACTTCGTTGCATACTTTCCTCCAGCATAAGTGCAACCAACGACTTCGCCTTTCTGGATGCGTGATTAAAAGACACGGCGAAGCCGGGTTTTCTTTATAATATTCAGGAAATTTTCTATTATAAACAGTTTTAGCATAGTTTTAGCATATTTAAAGGAGAGATTTTGTATGGAAAAGTTAATTTATCTTAATGGTGAATTTGTAACCAAAGCGGAGGCCAAAATTTCGGTATTTGATCATGGTTTTTTATATGGAGATGGAATTTTCGAGGGTATTCGGGCGTATCATGGCCGCATATTTAGATGTAAAGAGCATCTTGACCGTTTATATGAATCGGCTAAGACCATCATGCTGAATATCGGCATTACCAAAGAGGAGATGGAAGAAGTCCTGTGCAGCACCCTGCGCAAGAATAATCTGGATAACGCCTATATCCGTCTGGTTGTGAGCCGGGGCGTGGGGGACTTGGGACTGGACCCCAATAACTGTGTCGGCGCCAGCATTATCTGTATAGCCGACCAAATTAGAATCTACCCCCAGGAAATGTATGAGCAGGGATTGGATGTCAAAACCGTGGCCGTACGCCGGACCAACCCGGATTCTCTTAGCCCCCGGGTGAAATCCTTGAATTATCTCAATAATATTATGGCCAAAATCGAATCCATTCAAGCCGGTGTAGTGGAAGCGATTATGCTGACTCAAGAAGGCTATGTTGTGGAAGGCACCGCCGATAACATTTTCATCCTCCGCCGGGGAGCCTTGCTCACCCCCCCTCTGTCATCGGGATGTTTAGAGGGTATTACCCGCAACGCCGTCATCGAACTGGCCAAAAAGAGGGGGCTCGAAGTTCGGGAAGAGCTGTTTAACCGCCATGATGTCTATAACGCAGAGGAATGCTTTTTAACAGGTACGGCAGCCGAATTAATTCCTGTGGTTAAAGCCGACGGCCGCGTCATCGCCGACGGCCAGCCTGGTGAAATTTTTAAAGAGCTTCTGAAGGATTTCCGGGATTTGACCTTAGTGGACGGGGTGCCGATTAATAAAGCATAATCTCCGGCGAAAGGTTATCGCTGAAAGAAGTCTCGTTCTAATGAACAAACAATAGGATGAAGAAGGAAAATTTTGAAAAAAAGCCAATACTATAGATATAGATAATTTGAACAGAAATAGTGGAGGAAAAACTATGAACAGCAATACCATAAAAACAGGAATTGACCGGGCGCCCCATCGTTCCCTTTTAAAAGCTTTGGGACTGACGGATCGTGAGCTCAGCAAACCTTTTATCGGTGTGGTCAATTCTTTTACCGAGCTGGTGCCCGGTCATATGCATCTTAGACAAGTCACAGAAGCCGTGAAAGCAGGGATCAGGGCAAACGGTGGAACCCCTTTTGAGTTTTCTACCATAGCGGTCTGTGACGGAATTGCCATGGGTCATGAGGGGATGCATTATTCTTTAGCTAGCCGTGAAATCGTGGCCGATGCCATTGAGGTCATGGCCAAGGGCCATCAGCTGGATGCCTTGGTCTTAATCCCCAGCTGTGACAAGGTGGTTCCCGGGATGTTGATGGCTGCCATGCGCTTAAATCTCCCGGCCATTGTGGTCAGCGGCGGTCCCATGCTGCCCGGCCGGTTTGAAGGCAACACCGTAACCCTGAGCACAATTTTTGAAGGGGTGGGACAGGTCCACGCCGGCAAAAAGGACGAAGCCTGGCTCCATGAGCTGGAAGCCAAAGCCTGCCCAACCTGCGGCTCTTGTGCCGGGATGTTTACCGCCAATTCCATGAACTGTCTGACCGAGGCTCTCGGCCTGGCTTTACCGGGCAATGGCACCATTCCTGCAGTCTACTCCGAGCGTTTAGCTCTTGCTAAAGAAACCGGCCATCAGGTTATGGAGCTTTATCGTCAAGACCTTAGACCCAGAGATATTGTCACCCAAAGCACTCTGAAAAATGGAGTAGCCGTGGATATGGCCTTAGGCTGTTCCACCAATACTATCCTTCACTTGCCGGCCATCGCCAACGAAGGGGATATTGACTGGGATCTGGGCAAGGTTAATGAAGTCAGTGAAAAAACCCCCCAAATCTGTAAACTTGCCCCGGCTTCGGAAACTCCTTTGGCTGCACTCCATGAAGCAGGCGGGGTCAGTGCGGTTCTCAAACAGCTTTTGGATGCCGGATTGATTGACGGCTCCACCATGACTGTGTCCGGAGTAACTATGGCAGAACGCTTAAAGGATGCCCAAGTCGTGGACCCTGAGATCATCCGCCCCCAATCCAACCCCTTCTCCCAAAGAGGGGGATTGCGCATCCTCTTCGGCAACTTGGCTCCTGAAGGAGCGGTCATTAAACAAGGTGCGTTAAGCAGTCAGGACTTTGTCTTTGAAGGCTCAGCCAAGGTCTTCAATGGAGAGGTTCCCGCCGCCGAGGCCATCCGCAATCTGGAAATCAAAGCCGGCGACGTAGTGGTCATTCGCTATGAAGGGCCAAAAGGCGGGCCGGGTATGCGGGAGATGCTGGGGCCGACAGCGACCTTAGCGGGTATGGGCCTGGATTCCGATGTGGCTTTGCTCACAGACGGACGATTCTCAGGTGCCAGCCGCGGCCTTTCCATCGGTCATGTCTCACCGGAAGCCGCCTTGGGAGGGGACATCGCCCTCTTAAAGGATGGAGATAAAATTCGCATTGATATTGGTCAAGGCCGTCTTGAGTGGGTCGTATCTGAAGAAGAAAGAGAACAGCGCCGACAAGAATTCGCAGCTATGGCAGTTAAGCCCGATCATCTCAAGCCTGAACTACGCCAAGGCTACCTGGGACGGTATGCCTATTTCGTACAATCTGCTTCTAAAGGAGCGGCCTTACGACGAGTAAAGGAGTGATAACATTTGGGGAATGAGAAAGAGAGTATTACCTATGCCACGGGAGCGGCTCTTTTGCTGGATTCCTTGGTCCAGGAAGGAGTAGAAGTCCTTTTCGGGTATCCCGGCGGAGCCGTTTTGCCCATCTATGACGCTCTGATCAACAGCCCGATCCGGCATCTGCTGCCCCGGCATGAGCAGACTGCGATTCATGCCGCCGATGCCTTTGCCCGGGTCAGCGGCAGAGTAGGGGTATGTCTGGCCACCTCCGGGCCGGGAGCAACGAATTTAGTCACCGGGATTGCCAATGCCTATATGGATTCCATACCCGTTGTGATCTTAACCGGGCAAGTCCCCACCAGTCTATTGGGGACGGATTCTTTCCAGGAAGTGGATATCACAGGGATTACCCTTCCCATCACCAAACATTCTTACCTGGTCAAGGACCCGCGGCAGATCCCGCGGATCGTCAAGGAGGCCTTTTATATTGCCAGCACGGGACGACCCGGCCCTGTCTTAATCGACTTGCCTAAAAACGTTCTGGCAGCAACAGATATCAGTCCGGCCCCGGCAGAGCTGAACCTGAAAAGCTATAAGTACTTTACCAAGGGGAATGCGGGGCAGATCGAAGAAGCCGCCCGGGTCATTGCTCAGTCCCAGCGGCCGGTTCTCTATGCCGGGGGAGGAGTGATCACGGCCGGAGCCGGTGAAATCCTTCAGCAAGTGGTGGAAAAGGCCAACCTTCCGGTGGTCACTACCCTGATGGGGATAGGAAGCCTGCCCACAAACCACCCCAATGTTTTGGGCATGGTGGGGATGCACGGGACTGTGACGGCGAATTATGCCGTAGATGATTGTGATCTGCTGATTGCCATCGGGGTCCGCTTCGACGACCGGGTCACCAGCGGTTTAGGCCATCGTTTTGCCACGAAAGCCAAAATCGTTCATATCGATATTGATCCGGCCGAAATCGGCAAAGTCGCAAGAACCAAGGTACCCATTGTGGGCAATGCCAAATTGGTTTTGGAAGATCTTTTGCCGAAAATCAGCAAACCGGAAATTTCGCCTTGGTGGGAGCAACTCCGCTTGTGGCAGGAAGAAAAACTCAAGACCGATAATCCCAACCTCAATCCCCAGGTGATTATTGAGACTCTAGGCGAAATTGCCGAGGAAGATACCATTGTCACCACCGATGTGGGCCAGCATCAGATGTGGGCCGCCCAAGGCTATCCGGTTCCAGCCCCCCGGCACTTTATCACCAGCGGCGGTCTGGGCACCATGGGTTTTGGATTGCCTGCAGCTCTCGGAGCTCAAGTCGCTGCTCCTGAAAGCACTGTTTTTCTGGTCACAGGGGACGGCTCCTTCCAGATGAGCATTCAGGAGCTGGCTACCGCCGTGCAATACCAGCTTCCGGTGAAGATTATCCTCATGAATAACGGGGTTTTAGGTATGGTTCGCCAGCTGCAAATGGTTTTTTGCGATGAACGCTATAGTCAGATTCAGCTTACCGCCAACCCTGATTTTATCAAGATTGCCGAAGCTTACGGCATTCACGGAATCCGCGTTACGGAGACTTCCGAAGTCCGCGATGCTCTCTTGGAAGCTATTAATCATCCCGGTCCGGTACTCATGGATTTCATTATATCCGAAGATGAAGTGGTCTCTCCCATGGTCCCCCCAGGGAAGGGACTCACAGAAATGTTGGGGTGGTGAGGAAAATGCTGCATACTTTAGCGGTTCTTGTCGAAAATAACCCTGGTGTATTGACCAGAGTGGCCGGATTGTTCGCCCGGCGGGCCTACAATATTAACAGTCTCTCGGTGTGTCAGACGGAGAATCCCGGCATTTCCAGGATGACCATCGTTGTCGATGGGGATGATACAGTGATTGAGCAGGTTTCCAAACAGCTGCATAAGCTGGTGGTAGTTCATAAAGTGACGGATCTGACCAACGAGACGGTGGTGGATCGGGAGCTGGCTTTAATCCGCATCAAGGTGAAAGCAGATACCCGCCTGGAAGTCCTGCAAATCGTGGACGTTTTCCGGGGCCGGGTGGTGGATATGGGACGAAGCAACCTGACCGTAGAGCTCACCGGAGACGAAGAAAAAATTGATGCCTTCGTAAAAACCATACGCCCCTTTGGGCTGATGGAATTGGTGCGGACCGGAAAGATTGCCATAACCCGTTTGGAAGGCTAATCAGGCTGTCTTTATCTAAACATTTCCAATATACAGAGTTGTTATAAAACCGCCTAAATGCTGTTTTCTGTTGTACAACAGGATTAGATGTGCTATCATGAGATAGTACATCTAATCCTTATATTTCACTATTTCTTAGAAATGCATCTTAGGCTGGCAAAACATTATATTAATAAGGTAATCCTCAGTTAAAATTAATCTTCAGGGGATTCAAAAGGAGCGTTTATCATGGCAAAAATGTATTATGATTCTGATGCAAGCTTGGAATTACTCCAAGGCAAAACCATTGCAGTGATGGGTTATGGGAGCCAAGGTCATGCTCAGGCTCAGAACTTAAAAGATTCCGGTCTCAATGTCGTCATCGGTCTGCGTGCCGATTCCCGCCGCTGGAAACAGGCTGAAGCAGCCGGTTTAAAAGTTGCCACTGTGGCTGAAGCAGCAGCTCAGGCTGATCTAATTCAGATTCTTCTCCCTGATGAGCGTCAGGCCTCCGTCTATGAGAACGAAATCAAACCCCATCTTACCGCAGGCAAATGCTTAGTGTTCTCTCACGGCTTTAATATTCATTTTGGTCAGATTGTACCTCCCGCTGATGTGGATGTTTTCATGGTCGCTCCCAAAAGCCCCGGCCATCTGGTGCGCAGAACCTATGAAGAAGGAGCCGGAGTCCCCGGATTGATAGCGATTCATCAGGATGCCAGCGGCCGTGCTTATGATCTAGCCTTGGCTTATGCCAAAGGTATCGGTTGTACCCGGGCCGGAGTTCTGGAGACCACCTTCAAGGAAGAAACGGAAACCGACCTCTTTGGTGAGCAGGCCGTACTTTGCGGCGGGGTATCCGAATTGATCCGAGCAGGCTTTGATACCTTAGTGGAAGCCGGCTACCAACCGGAGAGTGCTTATTTTGAATGCTTGCATGAATTAAAGCTGATTGTCGACCTCATCTATGAAGGCGGCATCAGCCGGATGCGTTATTCCATCTCCGACACCGCCGAGTATGGGGATATGATGATCGGGAAACGCATCATCACCGATGAAACCCGCAAAGAAATGAAAAAAGTCCTGGCGGAAATCCAGGATGGCACCTTTGCCAAAAACTGGCTCTTAGAGAACCAAATCAATCGTCCTTCCTTCAATGCTATCGAGCGCAAAGACGCCGAGCATCCTATCGAAAAAGTGGGAGCTGAGCTTCGTGCCATGATGCCCTTTATTAAGAAGCCCGGTGAATAACCATACTTGAATCCCCCTCGGGGGGAAGCCTCCTTCAGCTACCCGGACCTTTAGCTGTCTCCCGCCCCAACCACCACCTTTTTACCTTTCTCCCAGAAAGAGTTTAACCCGACCCACGGAGCGTTACGAAATTTATTTGCTCATTGCATCAAACTTGTTTATCAGATAATGACATGCGCTTTGTTCGTAATAACAAAGCGCATGGTTCTATATAAGTGGCTCTATATAAGAGGAAAGGAAATGAGAGATATGGCAATGACCATCACTGAGAAAATTCTTGCCGAGCATGCCGGTCTGGATAAGGTGGTACCCGGTCAATTGATTACCGCCCAACTGGATCTGGCCTTGGCCAATGATATAACCGGCCCGGTCTCTATCCGGGAATTTGAGAAGTTTGGTGTGGAAACCGTTTGGGACAAGACCAAGGTCGCCTTGGTTCCCGACCACTTTACCCCCAACAAAGACATCGCTTCTGCGGAATTAAGCAAAGCCTTAAGAGAATTTGCCAAAAAACAAGAGATTGTTCATTATTGGGAGCAGGGAAGAGTGGGTGTTGAGCACTGTCTTCTTCCTGAGCAAGGGGTGACCCTGCCGGGGGATGTGATCATCGGCGCCGATTCCCACACCTGCACTTACGGGGCTTTGGGTGCTTTCGCCACGGGAGTGGGCAGCACGGATTTAGCCGCCGGTATGGCTACCGGGGAAGCCTGGTTCAGAATTCCGGAATCCATCAAATTCATATTCAAAGGGACCAAGTTCCAGCCCTGGGTCAGCGGCAAGGATTTGATCCTTTACACTATCGGCAAAATCGGGGTGGACGGCGCCCGCTATCGGGCCATGGAATTCACCGGGGAAGGTATCGCCGCCTTGTCCATGGACGGCCGTTTAACCATGTGCAATATGGCTGTGGAAGCCGGGGCCAAAAACGGCATTATCCCTCCCGATGAAAAGACCCTGGCTTATGTGAATGAACGGGCCAAACGTCCTTATAAAGTCTATCACAGCGATCCTGAGGCTCAGTATGTGGAAGTCTATGAATGGGATGTGGCCGATATTCCCCTACAAGTGGCTTTTCCTCATTTGCCGGAGAACTCCAAACCCGTCAGTGAAGGGAAAGGAATCAAAATCGATCAAGTGGTCATCGGCTCCTGTACCAATGGCCGCCTGGAAGATATGCAGGTGGCAGCCCAGATCCTCAAGGGTCAGAAAGTCCATGGGGATGTGCGCTTAATTGTCATCCCCGGAACTCAGGATATTTATAAGCAAGCCATGAAGGAAGGCCTGATCGATATCTTTATCGATGCGGGAGCTGTGGTCAGCACTCCTACCTGCGGACCTTGCTTAGGCGGATATATGGGAATCCTAGCCAAAGGGGAGCGTGCTCTTTCCACCACCAACCGGAACTTTGTCGGACGGATGGGACATCCGGAAAGTGAGGTCTACCTGTCCGGACCGGCTGTAGCGGCAGCGTCGGCAGTAACCGGGGAAATCTCACATCCAGAGGAGGTGTTATAATGGCTAAGGCCTGGAAATTCGGAGATGATATCGACACCGATGTCATTATACCGGCACGCTATTTAAATCAAAATACTCCCGAGCATTTAGCGGTTCATTGCATGGAAGATGCTGACGCTAATTTTGCCAAAGAGGTAAAGCCCGGCGATGTGATCATCGGCGGCAAAAACTTTGGCTGCGGTTCTTCCCGGGAACATGCTCCGGTAGCCATTAAAGCAGCAGGGGTGAAAGCGATCATCGCCGATTCTTATGCCCGGATCTTTTACCGTAACTCCCTGAATATTGGTATGCCTATTTTGGAATGCCCCGAGGCAGTTCAAGGTATCGAAGCAGGGGATGAGGTCTCTGTGGATCTGGAGACCGGAAAGATCGTCAATCTGACCAGAAACACTGAGTTCGAAGCCCGGCCTTTCCCGCCCTTTATGCAGGATCTGATCAAAGCAGGGGGACTTATTCCATATGTGAAAGGGAGACGAGAACATGCCTAAAATTGCAGTATTGCCCGGCGATGGCATCGGGCAGGAGATTATTCCTCAGGCAGTACGGGTGCTGAAAGCAGTCTTGGCGGAAGCGGATGCTGACTTTGAGTTTCAGGACTATCCCGTAGGGGGAGCAGCCATCGAATTGGTGGGGAAAGCCCTGCCGGATGAAACCTTGCAGGGGTGCCGGGAAGCTGACGCAGTTCTGTTAGGTGCGGTAGGGGGACATCAATGGGATCATCTCCCGGCCTCAGAGCGTCCGGAGACAGCGGCTCTCTTAGGCCTGCGCAAGGGGCTGAATTTCTATGCCAATATCCGCCCTGTGCGCATGATTCCCAGCCTGTTAGCCACTTCTACCCTTAAAGAGGATGTCCTGGACGGGGTGGATATGGTAGTGATCCGGGAATTGACCGGAGGGGTTTATTTCGGAGAAAAAGGCCGTTCAGATAATCCCCGTTCAGCATACGACAAGATGAGCTATTCAGAAGAAGAGATTCGGCGCATTCTGGTCCAAGGCTTTGAGACAGCCATGCTCCGCAATAAAAAACTCTGTTCCGTGGATAAAGCCAATGTTTTGGAAACCTCCCGCCTCTGGAGGGAGATAGCCAATGAATTGGCTAAAGAGTACCCTGAAGTGGAACTCACTCATATGTATGTGGATAATGCGGCCATGCAATTGGTTCGCAACCCCAAGCAATTCGATGTCATCGTCACGGAGAACATGTTCGGAGATATTCTCACCGACCTGGCTTCGATGCTGGGAGGCTCCATCGGTATGCTCTCCTCAGCCAGCTTAAGCGGCAGCCAAGGGATGTATGAACCGGCTCACGGTTCTGCCCCGGATATCGCCGGTAAGAACCTGGCTAATCCCCTGGCTACCATTCTTTCTGCGGCATTAATGCTTCGCTATTCCTTCGGTATGGAAGCCGAAGCACTGCGCATTGAAAATGCTGTGGAAAAGGTCCTGGAGCAGGGGTATCGGACCGGGGATCTGGCCCAAGCAGGAGATAAGGTTGTAGGAACGATAGAGATGGGCGATGCAGTCTTAGCTGCGCTATAAGGTTTGCTTAGTGCCTTTTGCCGACAAAGAAGTTATATAACAAACTTCCATATCCTCGTATCAATATAATATGCTCACTGCAAAGCCCCAGGGTCATTATCCCTGGGGCTCTCGATTTACCTCGGTACACTCTTGCTTCGTCTGTTGCTTGTTTTCAGACCCTCCGGTACTCTCTTTACCTCTTTAAGGACATTGCCCTTAGCTTCAGCTACATGCGCATAGCCATGGGAAGGATAAACAGACCGACATTAACAATCCCCAGAATAACACTTAATACCGCGAAAGGCATAAAGCTGGCAAAAGTTTTTCCTTCTGCCGCAAAATTGTATTTCGAGATTCGGTAAGCTGTATAGATTGATCCCAGGGTACCCAGTCCAATTAAACCAAACTGAAGCATTTGAATGGTTGAATTACTGAAGATAGCAGCTGAAGCACCGTGAGTTTCAACTCCGAATAAGGCCAGGAAAGTGAAGAGGACCGACTTGCCTTCAGCCAGAAGATGAAACAGATTGTGAGCAATGTGCCCGGCCAGATCCAAAGGTATCAGAGAATAGCCAAAGATAGCAAAATTTTGGATAGTGCTTTTCTTGTTGGAGAGTTTAGCAAAATAACTGCTTGCAAATAATGCAAGTACAGGAATGGCCATAGCAATAATAAAGGTGATGGTAAAGGTTACAAAGTAATTATCTGTTCCAACAAAATTCTCCAGGGAAGCAAGCATCTTTCCCCAGACTTCCAGCATGGTGATATTCTGTACAAAAACAATTCCCATAATGATAACGGCTAAGAAAGATTCTTCAAATTTAGGTTTTTTAATAAACCATAATCCTTTGGTCGGGACACGGGTGCTCAATTGAATCGAATCATTGGGACAGGTTTTAATACAATTGGCACAGAGATTGCATCTGGCCATGCTATCCATGGTACGGGGAAATTCAAACATGGGACAGCCGGCAACTTTGCTTTTTCCCTTATAGCAGGATTGAGTCGTACATTGTGCACATTTTTCAGGAGTAGCATGAAGCTCAAGGGAACCCGACCGTGCATAGTTACCCGATAAGCCGCCGAGAAAACACAGATACCTGCACCAGGTACGGCGTTCGAAGAAGGCTCCGCTGATTATCACACCCGTTGTGATGATCAGTAACAGTACACCCGAGCCTCTGGGACTTTCAACGATCCCAAAGGTATGGTCCGCCCATGTGATTAGTATAAAGAAAATATCAATCAGCCATATGCCATATTTCTTTAAAAATTTAGGAACAGGACGGTTATTGCCGACAAACTTTTGTATCCAGTCGCTTACAGTGGCGAAGGGGCAAATTGCACACCAAAAACGTCCCAGAAGCAAGAAAATAATCGGAATCAGCGGCCACCAGAGTACCCAGGTTCCTGCCGTGCCGAAATTATCATGGGCTGAACCTGGTCCGGCCATGAGCTCAAAAACAATAAGTGCAAAAACGAATAAAACCGGCCACTGAATGATTCCTGGAAACCACCGGCTCTTAAGCATAGCTTTGATCACCCTATTATCAAGCAAATTCTTTTTGGGTGAATCCGGATGTCTGACTGGATCTGCTTTTTTAATGACTGCCATCAATTTTACTCCTTTACCGAGAAAATTTATCACCTATTTCATAAACTTGAGAATTCCCGCGCTGACAATAACAAGTGAGTTAATGCCTAAAAAGCCCCAAACCACAGGCCAATTAACCCCTACCGGCTCCTCTTCACCGTGTTCCTTGCCTTGAGTCTTTTCCGACTGGCCATGTCCGTCTTCCTCAGCTTTTTGCCCGCCTTCCTGCACATCCGGCTTATCCATATCCATGTCATGTGAGGTTTCATTTAAGTCTATCTCCGTTGAATTGCTATCCATTGAACCGCCTTTCATACCGGCCATTCCCACGGTAATATGGCCATTTGCTTCAGTCGGGGATTGAGCTTGTGCTGCTGTTTGCGCGACAATTTGTACTGTGCTTTGACTTGCCGCAGAAGTCACTTCATCAGCTATGGCTACAGAGGCAAATGGAAACAACAGCACTAAGCTTATCCCTCCAATCAGAATCTTTTTTTTCTTCAAAACTAATTCCTCCGATCAAAATAATAGGAAATACAATGGAATTTTATCTTAATAATTTGATTTTCTTGTAAATATCCTATGATTTTTTAATGAAGAGAGATATGATGACAAAAACCAGGAATAAATACTTAAGCTGCGTGATGCAAGACGCATTCAATGACATGGAGGTTTGCCAATTATGGTTTTTATTGGCTAAGTGGACTTGAATATTTCATCCGCTAAAAGCACATTATAATGTCGAAGGGTACGTAATGGTTGAGCCAAGATTTATATGTGCTTCATAATCGGGGTATATATGAGTCGGTCAAAGATGATTTATAGGCGTCCGTTTATAAATTGTCGGAGAGAAGATTCTTGTGGGTAGGGAAAAGCTTTTAGCTAGTCGATTAACCTTGATTATCTAGGGGTTCCAACTTATCTGCTTGGGTCGAGCTAAGATTGTGCTGGGTTTTGGAAGATTTTTTATATATAGAGATACACTCCAAAGGTGCATTGCTATATGTAAATTTTTCGGTCTACTTTAGCCGTAAGGTTAAAGCAGGCTGGGTAGATATCCAGTATGGTCGAACGAACCATCATTTGGGGTGGCGATTCTGCTTAGCCATAGTCGCAAGATTATGTTTGGGTAATAAGTTATCTCACTTGGTGCAAGGTAGATCATTGCGTGCTCTTCTTTGATAAGTATATAAAATCCTCCTCATTCCATTCGTGCAGGAAGAGGAGGATTTTTATTTTGCAAGTTGTGATATCCCCGCGCCTCCATAAAAAACACGCATAATAACAACCTCTTTACATTCAGAGTTAATAAGGTAGAACATTTTCCCTTAGTTTGCCAAAGACTTCACTTCCTGTGAGAAGAGGTACCCCTTCCTCAAGTTGTTTTTCTGCAGCACTTAGTTTCCGATAGATTTCCAGAAGTCCCATCTGTTTCTCATAGGTATCTATACTCATAACAACAAGATGCGCGATTCCATTTTTGGTTATGAACACAGGTTCATCTTTTTGGCAACATAGTTCAGAAATTTTTCCTGTGTCTCTCAGATCAGCCATCGGACGAATGATAGGCATTAAATCAGCTCCTTTCATGTTACTATTGCGCTAAAAAATTGAATAAAATTCAGTCATAATTATGTCCGAATAAAGTACATAATTTCAACTCTCTCTTACTCAACTCCGGGTCAATATTTCACGAATACTGCAAAAGGTTATGCAACAGACTATTATAAGAGACAAACGGGAGCCGACTTCATTCCATGATTGAAACACGTAGGCTTTCGGATACGTTTTAGTAAGTTTGAAAGGGGGGCGATTTATCATGAGCGACAAAAGCAAGAAAACTAAAAAGAATGCCAAACAATCGGAAAAACAAAATAATTCAGGAGAGTAATCAAATCTTACACTTTAAAAATACTCCATGGCCACCGCTGAGAAGGAATTGTACTTGCCGAAAGTTATTCTGAATAAATGAAAATGAAATCAGTATAGTTCAGACGAAAAACATGTCCCCAAACACGACAACGTTGTCGCGTTTGGGGACATGCAGCAGGTATTATGAATTTCTTCTTCATGTGTGTGCCGATTGCAACAATAATCGAATTTCATATATAGATAATTATGCAAAGCAATTGGTAGAAAAATTTTTTCTGCAAAAGTATGAGGAAGATTCTGCCCTTGAATCTCAATATAATTATGTCATGGTACAGAAAATGCTTTAAAAGTATGCCTTTAATGATTTGCGTTCAAGGAAGGAAGACTCCTTATTTTTCAATAAAACAATTATAGACTTTTTGCTGAATGAAATAATAATGTTCTTTTAAATAATATTTCTGTATTAGCTGGCCTGGCGGTAAATACTTCCCCCAGTACCAGATTATTTTTTGGGGAATCTTAAATTGTGATGGACAAATCTCCAAAGCTTTTGGAAAATAGTGCTATTAGACCTGAAATTGACGCCATAGACCCATTGCCCATCCTCATCACGATTTGAGGAGCATCAGGTGACATGTTCATATTTTACGGAATAGAAAATAGTTGGTTTTATGTTCCCGTGGACTAGCTTCGAGGGACTTTTTGTTTATTGTCCGGGTATTTTTGTATAGCACTTTACAGAGTTTTTTGACTTGAAGTATTAAACTATTATTAAAATATAAATAATTTTTTACAAATTCATCAATAACTACATGAGCCTGTGAAATCTTAGATAAAATGAAGGGAGAATGACAAATTGACTAATTTAGGTGAAAGATTCAAATGCCCGATCCCTAATAAGGAACTAGAACGTCGGTGGTCAGCAATAAGAGAAGCGATGAAGGAACAAAGTATTGACGGCCTCATTATCCAAAATCATAATCAGTTTCTTGGGGGATATATTCGTTATTTTTTAGACATTCCTGCTCCCACTTACGGGACAACAATCTTTTTCCCGGTCAATGAAGAAATGACCGTCATCAGCCACGGCGCTATTGACGGCCCTGCTGTTCCGCCTGCATGGGCAACGCGGGGAGTGCTGGCGTCTAAAACCTATCCAATTATTCAAACTCTTAATTATACGGACTACGACGCCCCTCAGGCTATAGTAGAGAAAATTAAGGATTCACACTACAAAAAAATTGGTTTGGTAGGATTAAGTTTAATCAGTGCGGCGTTATATCAGTACATTGTTGCAAAGCTTCCTGGTGTGGAGATCGTAGATGCCACGGATTTGGTTGACGCGATCAAAGCTGTAAAGAGTGAAGACGAGATCGCCTTGATAAGGAAAACTGTTGCGTTACATGATCACCTTGCGGAAGCTGTGCCGGTCCTTTTCCGTCCAGGACGCAAGGAGTCGGAAATTCGCAGTGAATTAAAACGATTGGCAATGGATATGGGTAGTGAAGAGCAAAATATCGTGGTCGGGACAGAAGCTAATGACAAAGCATTTATTGTTGACCCATTTTTTGATAATCGAGAAATCAAACAGGGTGACAGAATGGTTATTCTGATCGAGGTCAATGGACCGGGCGGCTTCTATGGCGAAATTGCTAGAACATGGTGTTTAGGTGAGCCATCCCAAGATGTACTCGATGCCTATGCAATTGCAACAAAAGCACAGAAATATATAGCCGGGATGCTTAAGCCCGGAGCTGCTCCGTCGGACCTGTTTAAAGCTAATAATGATTTTTTGATAAGCCATGGATATGCTCCTGAAAAACGTTATTTCGCTCATGGGCAGGGATATGACATGGTAGAGCGTCCGGCCTTTGTTCCCAGAGAAACCATGTTGCTGAAAGAAGGCATGTTTTTAGCGATTCATCCGACGGCTGCAAACAATAAAGCATTGGCTTTCAGCTGTGATAATTACCTCATTACTGCGAAAGGGGCAGAACTTTTGAACAAAACGCCGCAAATCGTTTTTTCTGTCTAACCAATTTATCAATTAAGTTTGGAGGATGCTATGAATATAAATAAAATTGCTATACTTGATAATAAACCACGTCCGTTCATCCAGAAACATCATGTTAAAGATATGAAACAAGTTATACCTGAAGTGGAAGTCATTTATGCAGATGACGCGCGTGAACTCATGGCAAAAACTACAGATGCAGATGTTCTTCTTACTTTTCCTTACGTGGAAGGTATAGCGGACTTTTGTAAAAAGACTCCAAGTTTAAAGTGGATCCATGGCGTTGTCTCCGGGGTCGATGGGTTTATGAAACCGGAAATCCAGGATCGGAATATTCGGATTACCAGTACTAAAGGTATCCACGGTATGCCCATCGCTGATCATGTCTTGGCATATATTTTTTCCTTTCTCAGAGCGTTTCCGCACTTTAATGAATATAAGCGTTCTAAAGTATGGGGGGATGCAGCATATTCTTTATGTGATGAGACGTATAATAAGACCGTTGGCATTATAGGCTTAGGAAACATTGGATTATATTTGGCCATGAAGTGCAAGCTGTTGGATTTTAGAGTTGTCGGTTTGAAGAGGAATCCTATTGAAAGCGAATGGGTCGATAAGTGCTACATTAATGCCCAGATAGAAGAATTCTTGGGAGAGTGTGATTTTGTTATTGCAATTGTCCCTTTAACCTCTGAAACCCAAAACATGATTGGGGAGAGAGAGCTCCGAATGATGAAGAACTCTGCTTTTTTAATCAATATTGCCCGTGGTGGAGTAATTGATGAGAATGCCTTGATCAGAGCTTTGCAAAATAAAGTCATTGCTGGTGCCGGGCTTGATGTTTTCGTCCAGGAACCGCTTTCCCAAAGCAGTCCTTTATGGGATATGCCTAATGTAATTCTGACGCCGCATTCCGCTGCCCAATCTCCATTTTATAATGACCGGGCCAATGAAGTCTTTCTGGAAAATCTCCGGAGATATTATAGAGATCAAAAGCTGTTATTTGAAGTTGATAAGAATCGTGGTTGGTAGTTGAAGAACCGTTTTAACTTAGTTTTTCTTTTGATGCTGTTTATTTCCAACGAATTTTCTATAGACTTTTTCGAAAATCTAAACTAAGATATAGAAAACAATTTCACATGCGGATGGAGGAGAAAAGAATGTCTTACAACAAGGAGTGGCTTTGCTGGTCGAGCAATGAACTTAATGATAAGATTGTTGAAAAGATTCTTACGACTTGTCCGGTTCGAAATTATGCTAAAGGCGAATTCATTTACCGCCAAGGAGAGAAAAAAGATGTGTGCTTTCTGGTCCTTAAAGGACGGATTGAAATCAGCTCTGAAAATGAGGATGGACAGAGAAAAGTGTTTGGAATTCGAGAGCCACGATGTTTCATTGGAATTTCAACATTGGACGGATCCCCGTCTTTAGTGAATGCTATTTGCTTGGAAGCTGTTGAGGTTGCGGTTGTAAGTGCTCAAGATATTAATAAAGGTGACAGAGAAGTATTGCTTTATTTACTATTGAGCGTGATCCAGATGAATAAACAATTAACTTCCCAACTCAATGGACAAACGTTTGATGATGTGGAAAATCGGGTTGAGAATTTGCTAGTGACGCTTTCGGCAACTTTGGGTAAGCATGAAGCAGACAGTGTGGTTGTGACAGTGCCTCTTACTCATCAGTTAATTTCTGAAATGGTAGGCTCTTCAAGGGTGAGGGTATCGCAAATTATTGGAGAGTTAAATAAGTCCGGTGAACTAGTGATGAACAGAAGTAATTACAAGCTCCTTAAAAAATCAGCATTATAAATAAGAATTCAGGTTAAAACCGTGCGAAAAATTTTTTGCACGGTTTTTTTATTGGCTAAATTCAGGATGTTTTTAAATTTCTAAAAATTATTGTTGCTTTGTAAAATGTTTAACAGACTGGAATTACATGGATTTATATAATTTAAATGAATGAACTCAAAATTATAATTAATAAGGGAGGATAGGAAGAACAGTTAATGAAGTTTTCTGGAATGATATGTTTTTTAAAACCTGAAAAGGAGAGTGGAATTTTTGGCAAGAGTGAATGTTCATAGAACTATTGACAATGGTAAGATGAATAATTTCTTTGGATCTATTTGGATCGTCTTGTTTTTTGCCTTAGTCGTTGACGGCTTTGATCAAGCAGTTTATGGTGCAGCACTTCCGGTACTCATGAAGGAATTGAATCTGGATCCTACAGTCAGTGGGCTTCTTGGCAGTGCAAGCTTATGGGGATCTGTCCTGGGCGCATTGCTTTTAGGGTTTTTAACCGACAAAATTGGCAGAAAGAAAACATTAAATGCCTGCGTATTTTTATTTAGCTTTTTTACAGCACTTTGCGCAATGGTGGGTTCTAATATTTACCTTTTTGCGATTTGGCGTTTTTTCGCCGGGATGGGAATCGCTGCAATAACACCAGTATCGAATGCTATTTTGTCTGAATACAGTCCTAAAAAATCAAGAAGATTTCTACTTACAACTAATGGCATAGGTGTAACGTTGGGTCAGATGACCACTTCGCTTTTGGCAGTTTGGCTGATTCCCTTACTGGGATGGAGAGGTTTTTTTGGTGTATCAATTTTTGGACTGATTCTGATTCCTTTGGTTGTTAAGTTTATTCCTGAAACGATGATCCTAATCTTGAAAAAAAATGATAAGAAGGAAGTTGTATCGATTTTAACCAAAGCAGACCCCAGCTTTGTTCCTCAGGCGGATGATGAGTATGCAGTGGATGAAGAGCAAAAAGTGAAAGGCTCCGTAGGGGAATTATTCAAAAACGGGCTGGCTTGGAATACAATCCTGATTTGGATAATGTTCTTTGTGAATATGTGTATAATTTCTACCTTTTTGGTATGGTTCCCGAAGATCGTTACTTTAATGGGTTATGAACTGAAATCCGCTTTACTGCTGAACACTATTTACTTTTTAGGATCCTGCTGCGGCTTTATTTTGGCAGGCAAAGTCGCCGAAAAAATTGGGTATAAGTATACAATCCTTACTTACTACATTTTAAATGGTATCTTCCTGTTCTTAGTAACTATCAAGACATCTACTTTTATATTTGGAGTCATCTTATTCCTATTTGGTTTCACACTGATGATGCAGGGCATGCTATATCCGTTTACGGCGGCAAACTACCCGTTGGCAGTACGCGCAACAGGGTTGGGGATTGGCGCAAGTGTGACCCGTCTGGGGGGAGCAATTGCTCCCATTGTCATAGGCATATTAATTGCTCAGGGCATGACCCCGGTTGGTGTATTACGTATTCTGCTGATTCCTGTGGTATTGGGTGCGGTAGCTGCTGCGCTGACAAGGAAGCCTGGCTTTGAGTAAACCTAGTGAGGTCATCATGAGGGCCTACCCAAGACAGCCTTATTCAATTGTCTGACGAAGGGCGTGTCAAGTTACGTTTTGAAAAACGTAACTTGACACGCTCCTTTGGCTAGAAACAGAAAAATAATTACGTCTATGTAGGGTATCCTTCAGCATTTAAGCCCTGTTTTTGTGAACAAAATATATACTAAACTCAGAGACCTAACATAATTTAGAAAAACTAAGTTATAATGAAGAAAGCATGAGTAGGACGAGGAGAAGTTTCAGAATTAAAAGCCCAAGTGGTCCTTTAATTATTAAGGGAGAACAACAGTCAGTAAATTGGCTGCTGAGCACCAAATCAGCTTGGTCGTCATTGGTCACTGAAAGACTGATTTTTCGAACGAACATCCGAAGTATTTGGAAAGGTCCTTCTGATATTGTCCCCAAACGCGACAACGTTGTCGCGTTTGGGGACATCTAAGTATGATCTTATTACGGTGTTTTTCCCCGCAAATATATATTAACTATTGACCTTATTACGTTTAGTGATATAATTTATATTACAGTAAACGTAATATTAGCCGGGAGTGATTTCTATCAGGGACAATATCAAAGGCGGTGCGCTGACAGAAACAACATTTCTTGTCTTACTGGCTGTCTATCAACCCAACCACGGATACGGTATTATGCGGTTTATTGAAACTGCGACCAAGGGGCGGGTCACTCTGGGCGCAGGCACCTTATATGGCGCTATCAATGCATTGGTAAAGAAGCAATGGATTGCCCCTTTTGGCGATGAAGCGGACGGCAAGAAAAAAGAGTATATCATCACCGGTGCCGGAAAACAAAAAGCTGCAGAAGAATTGGGACGCATGGAAGAAGTCTTGCAGTTGGCATCCACAATAATAAGGGAGGATGAGGATCAATGAGCAAAACCTTCTTTCGTTACTTTTTTGATTTTTTGGATGGACAGGAAAAATGGTTGAACAGCATGGCCGGGCGCGGCTACCGGTTAAAGAAATGCGGTAGAATGACCTATACTTTCGACCGGTGCCAACCAAATGAATATGAATATGCCGTTGAGTTTGTCGGGGAGAAAGCCTATGCCAAAGCCAAAGATTATCGTGACTATCTTGAAAGCATGGGTTTTCGTACCTTTACCAAAAACATCAATCTCAATTATGGAAAAGTAAGGTGGCGGCCCTATGGAAAGGGCATGGGGCAGATTGCCACAGCGCCCGGAGGGTACAATAAAGAGCTTTTGATTTTGGAAAAAAAGAGGGATGGCAAGCCCTTTGAGTTGCATACCGATGTGAGTGATAAACTGCATACTTACAAGAACGTTGTCTATGCCTATACTTGGGCTGTACTTTTGCTGCTTGGGCTGATTTCCATAACCTTTATTCCCAATGTATCGTCAATGTCTGTTGCTATGACATGGGTGATCAGAATTCTCCTGGCCGGCCTTGGCGTTTTGTTTATGATCCCGGCAATAAACTATGCTTCATTAGTCAGCCGCTTAAAAGAGGAAAGCAAGCTGTTCGAATAGGGAAAAGGCATAACTTGAAGAGAACATAGTATTCTTTACAGATAAATAAGGGCCGAGCGAACGAAACAAGACAGGAAAACGGCATAGCCAAACCAGCTATGCCGTTTTCCTGTCTAAATACTGCTTTATTCTTCATTCTAAAATGCTTCGGTGCTTAACTCAAAGCCTTCGAGATTGACGGTCTCATCAATTTCAATCAACAAATACCGTTTGCCGTCCCGCTTGACCTGTTTAATATAGCGTAAGTCCTGAGGGTTTACGGAAATACTCACGGTATTGTTCTCGATTTTCAGAGACTTTCCCTTAAAGTTGGGAGCGATATTGGCCGCCTTAAATTCATATTTCTCCGTACCCGTAACCTTCAGGAAGGCGGTTTCTAATTCCTGGGTGTTGCCGACCCCGCTGGCCTGAAGAATTTTTTCCATATCCTTTAGCCCGACGCTGGCTGCTTCAGGGCTTTCTTCCTCTTCATTCCTCGTGATCAGGGTATTGAGGCTTTCGTAGATATCGGCGATCTTCTCCGCTTCGATTTCTTTTCCCGCCACTTCCTGAACGATCTCCAGGAATTGCTCTTTTTCTGTTTGTGCCGTCCTCTGAAAATCGCATCCCAGCACTTGGGACAGAAACTCCGGGTTGGGGGCATTGGCTTTGCTGGAATAATAAACCACTTTATTCACATCCGCCGCATCATCATGCCAGGCCGGGAACATAAACCCATCCAAAGGAGCCGACAGATTGATGGTGACATCCATGGGGATATCGGCTTTGAACACTCGATCTTCAAAATCGAATTTAAGGGCGGTCTTGGGAAGCATGACGGGATTAATACTCCCCATGAAAAATTCAAAAGAAAAGACCACGTCATCCAGCCCTGAATCATCCTCGGCGGAGCTTCTTTTCGAGGGCTTATAGACCTCACCCCGTAAAAAGGTAAGCATGTAATCCCCTTCATACTGGCAGTTTTCAATGATTCGATGAGCGATTTCTTCAGTTCCCACAGCGAAATGATGGGGGTGTAAGGTTTCGATGAGCGCCCTTTGGAAGGGGTTTTGCCCCAGCTTATTATCGGTAAATTCCAGCTCAAAAACCTTGGCATCAAGAGGTCCGGTGAGGAGTTTCTTAAAATTCTTAAGATAAAGATCCTGCTTTTGGGCATCCATTCTTTCGAAATACTCTTTTTCGATGCCGATGACCTGCTTTAAATCCCCTTTAACATAAATGCTCACAACTTCGGCGATCTTTAGTTTCGTATTATTCACTTTAAATTCTTTGCGGATACTTGCTACATCGTTTTTATTCATCTCGATAGCTCCTTCTGTTTAGCACTCCTATAAAGGTAGCAAATTTTAGGGATTGGAGTCAATACTCACATGATAATGAGTAAAAAAAGAGCACCTTCCGGTGCTAATCTTCATCATCAAATTCTGTTTCATACTTATGGGCTTTATGCCGATTGTAGCCGTTGGCAATAAAGTAAACAACAACGAACAGGACCATAAACAAAACCAGGAAAAGGACGGGCTTATGAAAATCGACGATAGTGGATCGGTTCAGCATTCCGAAAACAAACAAGGCGGCTGTAATCAATAAGGTTGAGGCAACGAACAAGAGATTATTGCGATATTGTTTACTGCCGGGAGAGCTATAGAGGCTGATCTTCATAGTGTGCATGCGAACAAACTGATAAAGAGGAAAGAAGATCAGGATCAGATATTCTGTGATGCATTCAGTGAGACTCATCTCAAAGGCTAAGGTTTTGACGAGAAAAGATAAGGCAATGGCCAGATAAGTGATCACAGCCAGTTCACTGCGAATTTTATTCTGGGCTTGTTCGATTCGTTCATCTTTCATGTTCATCATCCTCCCAAAAAAGGTCATTTAAAGTTTTGCCAAGGGCCCTGCAAATGGCTATGCATAACTGTAAAGAAGGGTTGAATTTACCGGACTCAATCATGCCGATGGTCTGGCGTGTCACTCCCACGGTTTCGGCCAATTGCTCCTGGGACATATCCAAGCCGGCCCGTGCCCCCTTTAATCTAAGATTTTTCAATCGTTATTCCGCCCCCTTTCTTCTCCCTTTACAATTCATATAGTAAATCAAAATAAGCAAAATGTCAATTATATATTACATAAAGACGTGTTAAGCTTCCCTCCTTCCTTAATTGAAAGGAGAGAAGCCATTTTGTAGAGTGAGATGCAGGCTTTGCAATGGACAACTGAATAATTGTAAACGAAACGCAGTTTTTGTATCTACTTAAAAAAGCTGAAAAGAAAAAAGAAAAAGACCCAGCGACCTAGGGCGACTGGATCTCCAGATACTATCGATCCTCGTGAGGGTCATTATCAAGATAGAGCAATACCCTTTGTGCTATAGATGGAGCATGAGTATCTAGTTGCTTTGAAAGAACGTCAGGCTATCCGCAGTAATTTTGCTGAGGAAAACCCCAACAGGCAGTAACACCAGCCCTAAAAGCCATTGTTGTGTCAAGAGGGTGACCGCCAAACCCAAAAAGATAAGCCCGGGACAAATGAAGAAAAAGAGAAACCGGCCGGCGGCTTTTTGCTTTATTTCCCGGTCCAGGACAAATAAGGAGACGAAGGGGGAGTTGATCCACTCAAGCCACTGCAGCTTTCCCAGGGAGGCCAAAAAGAAGATGGCCCCACCCCAGAGGATCCATTGCCATAGAGAAGGCAAGATCGTAAGAAAAGCTCCATAGATGCCCACGACTTGCAGATAAAAGAGCATGTTGGAACGGTGGCGCAAAAATCCCTTGAGGCCAATTTCGGTTAAGACTTTATCAGCACTGCGTTCTTTAAAGAGCGGGCCGGAGTTTTTGAACAGCCAGGGATGCTTTTTTAAGCGTATGGGCTTTTTGGCATAAGTCCCCATGTATTTCAAGAACACATTGGCAAACTTCATTTTTTCGGTTTGGGCCAGGGAAATATCTTTGAGCAAGGTGGCCGGCAGAGACAGCCTGTAAAGGATCAGCAGGATCAGCAGCAGAAGGAGAAAAAAGGTCAGCAGAACATAAAGGGGCCGGTTGCCTATAAAGGCAAGGGCTGCCCAAAAGAGGGCGGTATAAAATCCGAGCAAGGGAATTTGGGCCAGAAGGTAGCGCCAGCCTTCCCAGCGATGCTGAAGGCATTGCTTGAAGAGACCGGCGTTGATGCGGCAGATCAAGAGGAGGAGAAAGAACCAAAAGAAACTGGCCAGATCCACATGATGAACAGCCAGCAAAAAAGGTGCACAGAGAAAGGCCAGCAAACCGGTGATGAGGAGATTGGCTAAGATCTGAAGAGCGATGCTGTAAACCACGAGCCCCTTAAGCCAGGAACGGTGCTGAAAGAGGAAGAGCTGATCCGCTTCTTCCACAAAGATTCGCAAGGTGCCTGACCAGCAAAACACTACAGCAATGGGCAAAAGGATGGTCAAGGGCAAAGCGAAAAAGAAGGCAGGGGGTTCCTGCCACCAGTCCACATAGGTATCCAGGAAAAGAGCTAAGCCGGGGATGACGATATAGAGGGCTACGATCCAATCCACCACCAGCTTCCAAATAGAATATTGAAATTTCCAGTCGGCAAAAAGGCGATGCCGGAAAAGACGATGGACATTGTTCATGGCTGTATCTCCAGGAGGTTGATAAAGCAGTCGAAGAGAGAGCCTTCCGGCAAGCGGCTTTGCCGGCGTATATCCTCCAGAGTGCCCTGACTGATGATGGTTCCTTCATGAATAAGGATGAAAGAAGTGCAGATCTTTTCCGCCGTATCCAGGGAGTGGGTGGACATCAGGATACCCGCCCCATCCTGACGCACTTGGTCCACGAGCTGGAGAAAATCCCGCATCCCGTGGGGATCCAAGCCAATGAAAGGCTCATCCACAATATATAGAGGAGGGCGCAGCAAAAAGCCGAGGATGAGCATGACTTTTTGCTGCATCCCTTTGGAAAAGGTGACAGGGAGTTGGTGCTTCTCCTTATGGAGGCGGAAGAGCTTCAGCAATTCTTCAACCCTGGGCACAAAGGTTTCCGGGCTCATTTTTCCCACGGCTGCGGCGAACTCCAAATGCTCCCATAAGGTGAGGTTATCATAGAGGACCGGTTGTTCCGGAATATAGGCATAATGGGTGTGGGCATTCTCAAATTCAACCTTTCCCTCCAGATAAGGAAGCTGCCCCATGATCGCCTTGAGGATCGTGCTTTTTCCCGCCCCATTGGGCCCAATTAATCCGACAAGTTCACCGGATCTTACCTCGAAGGAGATATCTCTGAGGATGGGCTCTTTTTTTAAGTATCCGCCGGACGTAATGTTGGCTTGAACGAGATTCAATTTCAGCACAGCCTCCTTTCCTTGGTTTGGGCTTGCTTTAGTTTAACTCGAAAAGGTCTCTTAATTCCTCCTCGGTCAATTTGGACAGCATGGTTTCACCGGGCTGGATGACGGAATCGATGAGCTTTTTCTTCTTAGCTTGCAGGGCGTTGACCTTTTCTTCAATGGTTCCCTGGGTGAGGAGTTTGATCACCTGAACAGAGTTCTGCTGTCCGATGCGGTGGGCCCGGTCGGTGGCCTGGTCTTCAACCGCTGGATTCCACCAGGGATCGAAATGGATTACAGTGTCGGCGCCGGTCAGGTTTAAGCCGGTACCCCCGGCTTTCAGGGAGATCAGGAACACCTGGCCCTCGCCGTTATTAAACGAAGCGGCCATCCGCGAACGTTCGAGAGCTTTCGTGGACCCACTGAGATAAAAATAGTCAATGCTTTCAGACTGGAGATACTCTCCGATAATATCCAGCATGGAGGTAAATTGGGAGAAAACCAGCACCCGGTGGCCGCCGGCTAGGCTATCCCCTAAGAGTTCCTGGAAGAGGAGCATTTTGCCGCTTTCCCCCGTATAATTGTCGATGAACATTCCCGGATGGGAACAGATCTGCCTTAGTCTGGTCAAGGCAGCAAGAATTTGGATCTGGCTTCTGGCAAAACCATGAGTGGCAAGCTCCTGGGCGATCTGGCTTTTGGTCTGCTGAAGATAGGCCAGATAGATTTTTCGCTGCTCCTCGGTTAAGGCGGCTTTGATTTCCGTCTCGATCTTGGGGGGCAGCTCTTTCAGAACGTCTTTTTTTAACCTGCGCAGGATAAAAGGTTTGATATGCCGGCTCAATTCCCTCAGGGCCAAGGGATCGCTGTCTTTAATGATCGGAGTAGCGTACTTTTTCTGAAATTCCTGGTGAGAGAGCAGATAGCCCGGCAGACAGAAATTAAAGAGAGACCAAAGTTCGGCAAGAGAATTTTCGATAGGTGTGCCGGTCAGGGCAAAATAACTCTTCGCTTTAATTCTCTGAACAGATTTAGCGTTCAAGGTCTGAGGATTCTTGATGTTCTGAGCTTCATCCAGGAAGCAGTAGGAAAAGTCAACTTCGGCAAAGGTCTCGATATCCCGTCGGAGCAGAGCATAGGAGGTGACGACTAAATCAGCTTGGTCGAGGCTCTTTAGCTGCTCCTGGCGTTCCTGAGGTGAGCCGTCGACCACCAGGATAGTCAAGCCCGGCGCAAATTTTTCCCCTTCCGCCTGCCAGTTATAGATCAGAGAAGTGGGGGCGACGACCAGAGCAGGGGAGGCAAGCTTTTCGGACAAGATAAAGGCCAGGGTCTGCAAGGTTTTTCCCAGTCCCATATCATCGGCCAGAATGCCGCCGAGACCATAAGCAGCCAGGGTTTTAAGCCAGCGAAACCCCGTCTTCTGGTAATCCCGCAGCACATTCATAAGGTGTGGAGGGGGATCATATTCTCCGTCCTGGGGCTCAAGAATGCTTTGGACTAATTGTTTAAAGGCTTTATTGCGCTGAATCCCAGGTAAATTGGCCTGACGCAAAAAGCTGTCGATATACATGGCTCTGAACTTGGGAAGCTTGAGAGTCTGCTCGTTCAAATCCTCCCCACTCAGGTTTAAATGCTCCAGAAACATAGCCATGGATTCCAGTTCAGGCTGCCTCAGGTCGAGAAAGGAGCCGTCCCGCAGCCGGTAATAGTTCCGCTTCACCTGCAAAGAATGAAAGATATGGGTCAGCTCATCCCGGTCGATATCACTATATTGAAAGGATATCTCCAGCAGGTCTGAGGATTCATCCAAACGCACCCGGCCGGAAAAGCTGGTGGAAGTGCGAATGGTAAGTTTGAAGTCATCCGAATAGAAAGTTTCCGCACAATCTTGGAGCTGGGGAAGCCAGGTGGTGATGAAAGCAAAGAGCTTTTCATCATCTTCCAAACTTATTACCCCTTGGGAAACGATAAATTCTGCTTGCTCAAAGATCCCCAGTATTTTTCTTTCCTTGTCTATGTTGCGGATAAGAATTTGCGCGTCAGCTGCCTCCTGGCGATTAGCCCCTATCTGAGAGGTGAAGGGATTGATTATATGATCCCCGTAATGAAATTCCAGGCGGGCTCGGATGCCGAAGTCACCCATCCTATCAAAATAGATCCTGGCCTGCAGCTCTTCCCGTACGAATTTTTCGGCCAGTTGGGGGTCAATGGCAACAGAACCCATCTGTTCGATCAGGGGTATCGCTTCCGAAGCAAAAAAATCTTTCTGATGGTCCGGAAAGGTGAGAGTTTGGAGGTTTTTTCCTGACATAACTTTAATGAGGTTAGGCAGGAAGGACTGTTGTTCAGATGAGACCTGGTAGATATTCTGATCATAAAGATAATAGCGTCCATCCCCGGTAAGCTGCAGGGGAAGCTTGCTTTTCAAAGCTAAAGTCAGGTCCTGCTCTTTAGACTGAATGGCAAAATCCAAGGGGATATCCTGACGTATGATCTGGAGGGAGGGGGAAAGCTGAGGTGATCCGCCTCTTGAGGAGGTGAGGGCTAAGGAGAAGCGTTTAGCGCCTAAAGCATCAAAGAATTTGCCTAAGTAATATTCAGTTAAAACGAAGGGTTTTTGGCTGAAGGGGGAGGCATAGTGGAAGCTCCGCTGCTCATTGAAGGCTTCATATTGCTTTAACATTTCCTGAAACATGTGAATAATGGTTTGATCCTGATCACTGAAGGTTTGCAGAAAGGGATCATAAGTGAATTGTTTGCCGAATGTCAGTAGGTGGCCTCCTTGGATTGCGGCTAAAAACTCTTCTAAATTCTTCACAATATAAAGACGATTTTGCCCTACCTTGATTTGCAGCTGAGCGTGGACCCGGCGATGGATTTCGATTTGGAGTTCAAACTCAAGATTCAAAATTTCGCGAACAGACTTGGGGTCGAGGTTCGCAAATAAGGCCATAAAATCAGCTACGGATTCTTTAACAACAGCCAATCTTGGCTGAGAACCGGTCAGCCTTCTTTGTGCGGCTTTCAGGGCGGCTATCACATGTTTACAGGCTCCGGGGTATTCTGCAAAGGCCGGACAAGTACAATGACAGGAATGAATTGAACCATTTCTGCTCATGATAATCTCAACCTCGTAAAGCCAGGTACCCATGACGACGGCAGAAATCAGGTTTCTTTCCTCATCATGAGACAATTGGCTTACCCTGCCCTTAAGGGCATAGGCCACTCCCAGCTCGTAGGCCTTTTTACTGGAGGCCAGGGTCCGTATCTCCAGTTCGTTAATAATAGGAAAAGGCATGTTATGGATTCCTCCAAGTATTTTAAGAACTATAGAAATAGCATACCTCAGCACACTTAAGCCAGTCAAATTAAATGGAAATTACACCAACCGGTCTTACGGAAATTTAACCGTCGGCAAGGCGTCGGAAATGTGAGGAATTAGGTGGTACAGAGTACTGGATTATAACAAGGTGTTATGCTACAATATAGCTAACTTTAAAAAGGTATACCGCCGAGGAACGATCCAGTAGGTTACTCGTTTGGCAAGAGAGGGAAGGTTTGGTGCGACTTCCTGAAATGTGGTGACTGAACCCAATCGTGAGGCTTTGATGATGAATCAAACGGTTCCCGCCGTTATCGGGTTTAAGTGGCGTATGGCAATAAAGGTGGTACCGCGGAAGACTTCTTTCGTCCTTGGCAAAGGAATGAAAGGGTCTTTTTTTAATAGAAAGAGAAAGGGCGGTTCTAATGAAAAAGATCAGTTTTATCGGAGCAGGCAACATGGCTGAGGCCATTATCAAAGGACTGACGGGGGCGGGAAGCTATGAAATTCGGGTGACCAATCGCTCTAACCAGGCTAAACTGGCCCAAATGAAAAAGGACTATGGGGTCATTCCCGTCTCTTTTGGGGAGGCGGTCCAGGATTCGGAGATCATCCTTTTAGCGGTGAAACCCAAGGATGTTGGGGAAGCGTTGGCCCAAGCCGGAGAGGGTATGAGGTCAAACCAACTCCTGATCAGCGTGGCAGCGGGAATTCCCCTGGCCTTGCTGGAAAAACATTTGCCTCATTGTCCCATTATCCGGGCTATGCCCAATACCTCAAGCGCCGTTTTGCATTCCATGACCGGCTTGGTCAAAGGGCAGAGCGTCACTGAAGAGAACCAAAGAGATGTGGAAGCTATTTTTGGGGCGGTTGGGAAGTATATCTGGATAACTGAGGAACAGATGAATCCCCTCATCGCCATGAGCGGCAGCGGACCGGCTTATTTTTACCTCTTCACCGAGGCGCTGGTAAAAGCGGGAGTGGATATGGGCTTCAGCCAGGAGGCGGCCGAGAACCTGGCCAAAGAAACTTTAATGGGGGCGGCTAAGATGCTGGCCCAGAGCGGAAAATCCCCCGGTGAACTGAGGGTGGCCGTAACCTCGCCCAAAGGAACCACCCAGGAGGCTTTGAATGTCTTCCGGGAGAAGGGGTTGGAAGAGCTGGTGGCCCAGGCCGCTAAAGCCTGCAAGCATCGTGCAGAAGCAATGGAAAGGGAGTATTTGGGGTGAGTGACCTGCGTAGAATCGTGATCAAGGTGGGGAGCAGCAGTTTAAACCATCCTGAAGGCGGTCTTGATGATCAAGCTATTCGGAGGATTGCCGGAGTCATTGCTGAGATCCGCCGGCTTGGCTTAGAATGTGTCCTGGTCAGCTCGGGAGCAGTGGCTGCAGGGGTGGGGAAGCTGGGCTTGAAGGCCAAACCTAAGGATGTGGCCGGCAGGCAGGCGGTTGCCGCTGTAGGTCAGGGAGTTCTGATTGAAAAATATGCCCTTGCCCTGGAGGCCCGGGGCTTGGTCTGCGCTCAGGTCCTGCTGTCCCGCCTTGACTTAGCCGAGGCCTCCCGTTACCGCAATGCTCAAAACACCTTGGAGCAGCTGCTGCGTTATCAGGTGATTCCGATTATCAATGAAAATGATACTGTGGCGGTGGAAGAGCTGTGTTTCGGGGATAATGACCGTCTTTCCGCACTGGTGGCGGGTTTGGTTCATGGAGATTTGCTGGTGATTCTCACGGATGTGGACGGACTCTATTCCGCCAATCCCAAACTCGATCCTCAGGCCAAGCTCATTGAGGAAGTGGAGGATTTGACCCAGGTCATGCACATCGCCGGAGGTGCGGGCAGCTCCATGGGTACAGGCGGGATGGTGACCAAACTAAAGGCAGCGGAGATCGCCACCCGTTTTGGTATGGGGATGTTCCTCCTGCACTCCAAGCGCATGGAAAAAGTCATTGAACTGATTCAAGGGGAGCGGCCTTTAGGCACCTACTTTTTCCCGGCCGCCCATCGCATTATGGGCAAGAAACGCTGGATCGCCTATGGCGGCTTATCCGAGGGGAGCATTTTTATTGACGAGGGGGCCGTAAAGGCTTTACTCAAAGGAAAAAGTTTGCTGGCTTCAGGCATTACCGGTATTGACGGCATCTGGGAACGCAAAGAACTGGTACGCATCAATAACCCGGATGGGATTGAGGTGGCTCGCGGCTTAGTGGAGCTCAGCAGTGAAGAGTTGGAAAAAGTCCGCGGCAAGCACTCGGAAGAGATGCTGGACATCATCCCCAATTTAGAGGGAGAAGAGGTCGTTCATCGCGATAATATGACCTTGATGATCGAGTGAATCAAGGGGACAGGTCCCGTTTTTCAAATTCGGATTGAAAGGAGACGATGAGGATGGATTTTGCACCGGAACTGATCACAATCGGTCAAAAAGCTAAAGATGCCGCCCGTAAGCTGGCTTATGTCGGCACCGCCGCCAAGAATAGGGCTCTTCTGGCGATGGCGGAGGCCCTGCTGAGCCATGAACAGGAGATCCTAGAGGCCAATCAGAAAGATGTAGAGGCGGCCATTCAAAAGGGAACCAAAAAATCCTTGGTCAATCGCCTGGCTCTAACCTCGGAAGGAATCCGCCAAATGAGCGATTCCCTTAAAGAAGTGGTGAATTTGGGAGATCCAGTGGGGGAAGGGGAGTTTTGGACCCGCCCCAATGGTTTGCGTATTCAGCGTACCCGTGTTCCCTTAGGTGTGGTGGCCATGATCTATGAAGCCCGTCCCAATGTGACGGTAGATGCGGCGGCTCTCTGCCTGAAGTCCGGCAATGCGGTCATTCTCCGGGGAGGCTCCGAAGCTATTGAGAGCAATAAAGTTTTAAGCAAGGTGATCGCTGCGGCTGCGGAAAGCCAGGGTATGCCGACGGCCTGCATTCAGCTCCTGGAGAATACGGATCGGCAATGGGTCGGGCAGCTTATGAAAATGAACGGGTATGTGGATGTCATCATCCCCAGAGGGGGAGCAGGGCTCATTGAGACGGTAGTCAGGGAATCCACAGTCCCGGTCATTGAGACCGGGACCGGAGTATGTCACGCTTATGTGGATGGGGATGCCGATCTGGCTAAAGGGGTCAGCATTGTCTTCAATGCCAAAACCCAAAAACCCGGAGTATGCAATGCCCTGGAGGCCGTATTGGTGAATGAGGCGGTAGCTCAGGAATTTCTGCCTCTGCTGGGAGAAAAATTCCGGGATTATGGGGTGGAGATACGGGGCTGTGAAAAGACCTGCGCTATCCTGCCTTATGCTATCAAAGCTACAGAAAAGGATTGGGGAATAGAGCATCTGGATCTGATCATCAGTGCTAAAGTGGTCAAAGATGTGGATGAAGCCATGGATCATATTTATCAGTATGGAACCAAGCATTCGGAAACCATCATCACCGAGAACTACACCATAGCCCAGCGGTTTTTAAATGAGGTGGATGCCGCAGCCGTTTATATCAATGCCTCTACCCGCTTTACCGACGGCGGCCGCTTCGGTTTCGGAGCGGAAATCGGCATCAGTACCCAGAAGCTTCATGCCCGGGGACCTATGGGGCTGCAAGCGCTGACCACCATGAAATATATGATCTATGGTGAGGATCAGATTGTCATTTGAGGCATCTCCATTAAAAATTAAAGCAATAAGGTGTTTTTAAATCTATTACTCAGTTTCTCAACCGCTATGTCAACAAGATGGTCGATATCATGGAAGAATAGCCAGCGAAGAGAAGTAGGTGTGTCACACCCCTTACACACCTGCTTCTCTCCTGTCTTTAGCACGCTTTCCTTCGCCGGCATCTCTGCAATATAGATTCATTTATTTTTATTTAAACAATTCGTGAACCCTATCTCCGCGAACATAAGTTAGAGAACTCACTGTCCATTCAGATGCACGCAAACAGCCAAACTCACCATTATTGAATATAACGGCATTGTGACTATAATTGCCGATTTTATCAAAATCCATCACGTCCAGGATTGAAACCAATCCGTCAAACGGTTCTTCCATCGGCTTATAAGCTGTTTTCACCAGGTTATTCTTTGAAATGGTATAGACGTACATGCTTTCACTGGCACCAGGATGGAGCTGTACTGTATTTCCGTCTTTGCTAACGGAGACAACACAGGAATCGTCCGCACAGCCGATCGACTGTAAGTTTAGGCTGCATATAAGCTTTTGTGAATCAAGATTATAGACAAACAGTCCGAGATAGCTATGAAAAATTACGATATTATCGGAAGCATAGTCGAGGATGGGCAGATGCGCTCCCATATTCTGATCGGATGACCATTCGGCAACAGTGGGTTCAATCGGCATCTTATATTCACCTTCTTTTGGGTCCGATCTAAAACTAGTACTTATTGCTGCTATGACAATAAGTATGACAACAGCAATCACTCCGGGCATAATTTTTTTATCCTTCAACACTTTCTTGATTCCCCCTTGGGTTAGAAAACTCATTTTTTTGTAGCTACACCTTCAGTTAAAAAGAAAGGGCTGCCGCAACATTGCGGCAGCCCCAGGTGGTTAGTTGTAAAAAAATTAATAATTATATACATATATGGTGCGCTTACTTCCACCAGGAGCCATATTGTCAACAGGATCATTGTCGTTGTAGTTATAGCGATCCGTTCGGCCTGTCACATAAGCATAAGCTCTAGCCTGGTCTGCTGAATACACCTTACGCGTTATGATCGTCGAATGAGAATACACAGAGTCTCCAGAGAATCTGAACTGAACGATATCACCTACTGACCATAAACCTGGATTATTACTGTAAGCATAGCTATAACCAGCAGGAGTATTCGGATGAGTATTACTTATCAAGAAATTATACAGCTCAGGAACACCACTCCATGAAGAACTTCTATTGCCATCATCTCTGAAGTACCAACCAGTACTGCTAATGCCGCTTCCACCGGTATCATAGACATTAGCGCCTCCTGCTAACAATGCATGTGAAACAAAGTTTGTGCAATCCCAGTTTCCCGAGTACACTGAAAAATCAAAATAAGGAACTGTACCATTACCACTACTGGGATTAGTTTTATCATAGTTTGCCCTTGCATATGCTAAGATAGCGTTGGGACTCAAAAAGCTTGTTCGCGATGGTATTATACTGCTAAGTTTAGAATTTTGCTCTTCATATACTTTATAGATATCATTTTTCAGCATTTCTTGTCGGGCAGTTACATTAGCAGTTATAGCAAAAGGATAAGCACTACGAGTTGCCATTTCCATTGAAATATTAGCTTCCTCGTCTCTAACTGCTATATCATAGTAATTGGTAGGGCAGTAAAAATCAGTGATTAAATTCTTGACACGGTCATAGACAACGTATACTACTTCGCTTACAGTTGATATATCAGGTCGTTCCCCAAGCATAGTATAATGACTTGCATAATTATACGTAGTAATGACCTGAAACTTAACTTTAAGAAAATCTTCAGACATTTCATTTTCTAAAAGTTTAACCTGAATAGAATAATTTTCCTTATCAGTTTGATTAAGGCTAGTAGCATACTGATGAGTGTTAGCCTTATCTGCAAGATAAGAACTTATGTCAGTATCCATAATTTTGCTCAAATCATTATTAGCGCCCATATCTTTGTTTTCATAAAACAATACGATAGCTTTTTCAACAGTTGAAATAGTATCGTCTTTCGAAATGTTCACAGAAGCAGCGAAAACTGGAACACTAAGGAACAGGCCTAAAGTGATAAAAGCAACAAAGGATAATGCTCTTATAGCGAATTTTTTTTCATAAGAAAAACCCCTTTCAACAACAAAATTGTAAATGGCTCGAACTACCATCCTATAGAATCACCACCCTTCTTGATTGGACTTACCAGAATAATTTCCAATATAATACAACATATAGAAGTGCTGATCAAAAGCATTTCTTTTGGGTATTCAGAATTTGAGTTATCCTGGATTGTATATCTAATTAATAAATATTATGCCTATTTATCCAAACATTGTCAAACGAGGGGATTTAAAAAAGCCTCACATTGGTCTAAACTTCATGCTTTATTATTCATTTGTCTATTTTGCATTAGATTAAGATCGGATTGTCACTTAAAAAATTCCATGGACACTCTTACCATGGATTCAATTCCCTAAATAATAGAACTCAGACTCATCCATACTATTTTTAGAGTTTCATATTCATTATGGGTGTCTGTCTTGTCTATTAAGGAGGAATTGAAATGGATAAGAGAATCATGGAAAGCGTCAAAGAGTTTTACAAAAATGTTAAAGGGCAAGACTTCTTCTTGGACCTGAGCCCGTATCCTGTTAACCTGCCTGAAGAACAGGAGAGCAATTATAGAAACTAGATGGATGACATGACTCACCTTCGGAAAGACTAGGAAAGTTGTTAAAACTATGCCGTTTTTGAAGGAGTACAGTCATGACCGGTTCAACACTCACCATTCTGCTTAGCTTTGGGACGGGGATTTTGTCCCTGGTAGGGCTTATGTCCATCTTTATCTCTATGAACAGTCAACATAATGTGCAGCGCAGCCGGGAAATCCTCTGGACCTTGGCTGCGTTGCCCTATGAGAAGAATTTATTTCATGAGAAAGGCACGATTGGCAAAGAAGTCTTCCGCAGCTTCATTCTCTATGAACAAATCATCAACCAAAAACATGGCTTTTCCAAGATTATTATCCAATTTGTCCAATATGCCCTGGGGTTCTGCATCCTGATCTGGACCACGATGGGCTTCAGCCTCATCATGTCGGAACGCCCTCTTTTTGAAAAAGCCTTCATCTTCAGCGGCTGGCTGTTGACCGTCTCTTTTACCCTGTACTTTATCCTGAAAATCTTTGAGGAACTTAAAAGCACCAGCAAAGTAGGCCGCCTGCCAACCGTCGAGGAAATCGTGGATGCGGATCGCGTCAACTTAGGGATAAGTGTGGTGACCTTGGCTGCCATCTCCTCCTGTATTCGGATGGTGGATTCCAAGGTCTATTTGGGTTTCCCGCTGCCCTTCAAAAACCTGCGTATCAACCTTTCTTTTTTTGATTCCCAAGAGGGAGGCTTCCCCAACATTGGCTCCCGGCTGACCTTTAAAGAGTGCATGACCAGCTATACATGGCTTGATGCAGAGAAGTTTGAAATCCTGGAAGATGACTATTGCTGGTATCTGGTTAAGATTCTCGATCATCATCAAAACAGGCACAAAGATATTTTGATTACTCTGGAGATATTAAGTCAGCAGGGCTTGGTGACCGCTGAGTTCTATATCGAAGAGTTTTCAGGCAAAAAGGAGACCAGTTTGAATATTTATCCCTACTCCTTTGAAGAACGCTTTATTAATCGGGTAAGCACCCTGGATCCCTTTAGTATTAATCAAATAAAGAGCAGTAAAGATGTGAAGAAAGATGTTAACACTTGTCTGAATTAATGGAGAGTTATCAAATAATGTAGAAAAGAAAACTATTGTTAGTTAAAGCAACATATATTGTGTGAAAGTTTTAACTAGTTGATATTGACTTTTTTGGCAGGGATAGTGTATCTTCATCATGTAAAGTTTCAGATTAGCAACAATTTCTAATCATCAACTTTAACCGCTGCTTAAATCCCCAATAAATAGTATCGAATCCGAATCTTAAAAGTATTGGTTGCGGCATATACAATAGAATATATGTGAAAATTAAATCAATCACTAATCATTCTAAGAGCAGTACCTCTACAAATTATCAATAATTTTAGTGGGCATAGTGGGAGTGCTGCTGATTCGCCTTCTTTGGCGATGACTTGACGATGAATGGGGGTGGTAGCTGGAGGTCAAGGATGTTGCAACGGGTACCTAAAAAGATAAGGGAGGCTTAAGAATGTCTAAAGAAAAGAAAGAAGAACTGAAAAGGGCAAGACTTTCTCGTCGGGATTTCTTAAAGAATGCAGGTATTATGACCGCCGGTACGGCTGTTGGTGCCGGCTTCCTGCTCTCAGGCTGCAGCCAAAGCACACCAGGGGGAGCTGAAGTAAAGCCCCAAGCTGCTGAGGCCAAGCCCTGGCTGCCGGAAAAGTGGGATAAGGAAACGGATGTTGTCGTTGTCGGTACCGGTTGCGGTTTAGCCGCTGCTATTGAAGCCAAAAATGCGGGGGCAGATGTGATCATCCTTGAAAAAAATGATTGGGTGGGCGGCCTGTATAAAACTGCCGGGGGACATGCCATTCTAGGCGGTACCCGGATTCAAAAGGAAGCGGGAATGCAGGATACCCTGGACGACTGGTTTGCAGATGAAATGAAAGCCAGCGGCTACCGGGGCGTCCCGGAACTGATTCGCACTTATGTGGAAAGAGGGCCGGAACTTATCGAATGGATGGAATCTATGGGCTTTAAATGGTACCCCACCGTAGGGAATTCCAGCCCGGAAGTGCATCGGGTAGGCCGCTCCCACTATCCGGCAGCCAATCCGGATGTTTACGATGCTAAACCTAAAAGCCCCATGAGTTTTGGTTTGGCCTGGACCACAGTCTGGGAGAAAAAGCTGCAGGAGATGGGAGTGCCGATTCTTCTCAAACACCGGATGAAGAAGGTTTATCGTGAACCCGGCGGCCCGGTTTTAGGCGTGTCTGTGGAAACGACCGAGGGAACGATTAATATTAAAGCCCGTAAAGGGGTTATCCTTTGCACAGGAACCTGGACCGACAACTACCGCATGGCTCAAGCCTGGGATCCGCGGGTTGTGGGGCCGGATTGCTTTGGCGACGGCGGTACCCCGGCCGACGGCACATTGTTTGTGGACAGTGCCGGGGACGGTCATCTGGCTGCTGCAGAAGTAGGAGCCGGTTTCAGCGATATGTCCTTTACTTCCTACATTTATCTCTTCTACGGCTCCCGGTCCTATTGGGGGTGGGAACCGCCCGACTTTAAAACAGCAGCCTATTATGCTGATGGCAAAGGAATTCCGCGCACTGACGCATTTTTTGAGCGGGTCATTCTGGTAAAAAATGATGGTGCCCGTTATATCGACGAAATGGAAGGGACCAGAAAGGCTGATCCGGCCAAAGGGGAAGCCGGCAGTTTGAATGAAAATCCGGAATGGCCCTACACAGCCAAATACCTGAGCCTGCCCCACCCTCGCAATGTTTGGGCAATTGCTGATTCCGAGACTGCGGAAGCTTTGAAGTGGCCGATCGAGAGCTTGAAGAACCCCAACCCCAAGAAGGGCCTTATGTTTGATCCGGCCTGCATCGCCATAGCCGACAGTATCCCTGAACTGGCGGAAAAGATGGGAATTCCTGCAGCAGAATTGGAAAAAACCATCAACCGTTACAATGGTTTCGTGGATGCCGGCAAGGATGAAGACTTTGGCAAAACTGCCCTGTTTAAAATTGCCAAACCGCCTTTCTACGGTCTGAAAGCATCGTTGATCCGTCATACCCAACGCAATGGCGTCCGGGTTAATCCCAAATCCCAGGTCATTGAACAGGCTGATCAACTTGCCGGATACAGTAGCAAGGCCATTGACGGAAGCATTACCATTGACCAGGAAAAAGTCATTCCTCATCTCTATGCTGCAGGGGAGTTGGGCAATGTTATGGGGTGGAGACGTCCCCATGGTTCTTTGGGGAACTATGCCACCGTTGCCCGCATCGCCGGGGAGAATGCCGCTAAAGAAAGCTCTTGGGAGTAACAGCAGACGAGTTTTTTAAAGACTGTCACAATATTCTGGAGTGTGAGCGATGGCAGATGAGATGATGATTGCTGCGCAAGAAGTTTTTAGTGAGGCTGTGATGGTTCATCAGGTAATTCTTGATCTTGTTGAAGCTCCCCCTGCAGAAATAAGCCCAGGAATTTTTATAACTATCAAGGTGAGAGCTACTTGTCCTGAGCGATGCAATTTTAAAGGAGATACGATCCAAATCATCGATCATAAAGGACAGGTGGTCAAGGAAGCTGCCCTGATCATACCTATGGGCTCGGCTTTTGCAACGGATCCGCTTGTTATTAAAGCACCGGCTTTGCCAGGCACCTATGTCTGGAAAGCCCACTATCCGGAGCAGGAAAAAGAGGGCATTGCCCATCTGGAGAGATCGCTGCCGATTCCCTTCATTGTAAAGCCTCTTCATGTTACCAGCATGGCCGTATGGGATGTGACATCACCGGCAGTGGTTAATGACCATATAAAATTCAAGGTGGGAGTGAAGTGCTCAGCAGATTGCCGGCTTGCAGAACGGGAGATTGAGATTTTTAACCAGGAAAACCTTAAAATAGCTTCGGCAAAACTAGGGGATAAGCCCTTGCCAGACACGGAAGCTTTATATTGGACAGAAGTAGAAGTGCCTGCCCCCAGTCAGGAAGGCTTCTACACATGGCAGGTCAACTTTCCCGAGCCGAATATGGCGGCACAACATCTGGAAACTACAGGAACCTTTGGCTTCCGGGTGATGAATCCACCGGAGTGTACGGTCAATGTGGAGGTATTGGCTGACAAGGACAGGACCCCGATTCAGGGAGCCTCCATAATCCTTCAGCCCTATAGAAGTCAGACTGATGAATGGGGAAAAGCCCGCTTAGAGGTAACCAAAGGGGATTACCAGCTTTATGTCACCGGGCTCAGCGCCTATGCAAGCTATCAGAAGCAAATAAGTGTCAGTGAAGATTTATTGATTGAAGTGGAATTACAGGCTTCACCATTTAGCCATGACTGACCTGCCAATTCCCTTCTAAAGACCATCACCAGGCTTCAGATCTATCTGAGGTCTGGTTTTCATTTGCAATGCTTCAACCAATCTTAAAAAACACATAACATGTGTCTTACAAAGGATAAGTATAATGGAATAGAGCATTTTTTAGTTTCCGCCATGGTCAATATCATATGGGGAAGGTGTGTGAATCATATGCCAGAAGTTCTGAGTCGTTCAGGTTTTCAGGAAGACTGTGTAAGGGATCACCCCAATTACGGGTATTTTGTAGGAAAAAATCGGAGAAGTTTCTACAAGCTAAAGTCAGCGTTAAACGAGAGCGCCCTTAATCCGCTGATTATTAAGGATGCTGATCATGAAAATGCTTTCTTTGCCAAAGTTCTCAAAAGTGAAGCCGACCAGTTTGTGGAATTAACCAAACAATATGAATTTAAAAAGGCTAGGCTTAGCCCATCTGTATTAGACGCCATAAAGTGGGTTTTTGGTGATGGTTGGCTGACTGAATAGCTCTTAGATGAAACAATAACTATAATAAACCAGACCTTTCATTCATAGTTAAAGGTCTGGTTTATTTACTCTATAGGAGGGACATGCTTACCGGATCTCATCTCTTTTTAGAAAGCGCATTGGAGGAAAGCTGCTTTAATGTGGCAACAGCACCTATCCCAATAACATGCAATGCATTAGTAAGTTTTTTGTAAAAAGTCCAAAAATTATGTTAGAATTAAAAATAAACAATGAGCAGGATAGTATTCTTCGTCATTGAACTAGAGATAACTTTCACGATGGAGCCATGCATTTTGTAGAGTATCGAAAAAATTTAAGGAGGATAAGGAATGCCAGATACTAAAGAAAATTTGCATGATGCACATAATTTAATTCTAACAAACACAGGTTGGGAGCAACTACTGGAATGTAAAAAAATTTTTTTGCAAAACAATACCATTGCTCCCAAGGAGTACGCTGGTATTAGACTTGAAGTAGCAGAATCCTGGTTGCGCTCTCATGATTTAGGAGTCAATCCTTATAAAAGCAGTCTTGCCGAGCATTTGAATTCTAACGAAATAGCCAAGATCCTGGCTGAAAACAAAGACCTGATTGGAATTACCAAAGCCGTTTTTATCGATTTAAAAATAAAGGATATCATGACTTCCAATTATGCCCTTTATTTATTTGATAAGAATGGTGTCTTGCTGAGTCATGAAGGAGAAAAGATCAAGTTAATTTCTGAGGATCACCCGGAGAGCTCCATAGTAGGCCAGGTATGGTCGGAAGCAACCGTCGGTACCTGTGCTCATGTTTTAAGTATGCATCTAAAAAAGCCGGTATATATTGTCGGGCCCGAACACTACTGTACTGTCTTTCAAAATTCCTGTACATCTGCAGCACCGCTGACCAATGAAGATAACGAAATCATCGGCTACCTGGTTGTAAGCTACCATATTGATTTTCCCTTGTCCCACGACTCCTATTATTTAAGCACCTATCCCCTGGGTCTCATCACCGCTATGGCGGTAGCCGTAGAAAACAAGCTGCGTTTTACCAAGAGTTATCAATTGCTGAAAAGCGCTCATCATATGCAGGAAGTCATTTTATCCGTGATTGAGGAGGGAATAATTATTACGGATAACAGGGGGAAAATAATTACGATCAACAAAGAAGTCGTCAATATCTTCAATACTCCTGAAGAAGAGATCATCGGCAGGACTATCGATCGTTTTTTAGGCCCCCAGATTGGCGAGGCGGTTCGGAACAATGAAACCATTGATATTGAGGAAGCAAGTTGCAGCAATAATCATGATAAAAGTTATTTAGTACTTATACGTCCTCTTGATAAACATGGCAACTATCCCAACGGTGCGGTTTTGAGAGTTAATCCGATGGAAATGATCAATGCCCTTGTTACCAATAGAACAGGAGCCTTTGCTACCTATACCTTTGACAAAATCATTGGTAAAAGCAACGCCATCAAAGAAACGATTTCCTTGGGAAAACGCTTCTCCTTATCCAACGAGAATATCCTTCTGACCGGGGAGAGTGGGACAGGTAAAGAGCTTTTTGCTCAAGCCATCCATAATGCCCATCGTCCCCAAGGACCATTTATCGCCGTAAACTGTGCGGCAATGCCCCGAGAACTTATTGAGAGCGAACTGTTTGGTTATGAAGGAGGCAGCTTTACCGGCGCTGAACGCAGAGGCAGAGCGGGGAAAATAGAACTTGCTCATGGGGGCACCCTTTTTCTTGATGAGATAGGGGATATGCCCCTCGAAGTCCAGGCTATCCTCTTAAGAGTGCTCGAAGATAAAAAAGTGATGCGAATTGGAGGACACATTTATAAAAAGGTTGATTTCAGGCTGGTTGCAGCCACGAATAAGGATTTGGAGAGGATGAGCCATGAAAATTTATTCAGAAGTGATTTGTTTTTCCGGTTATCCATCCTTTCCATTCAGCTTCCACCTTTAAGAAAGCGGGATAATGACGTTGAGGTTTTGGCAAATTATTTTATCGCTAAATACTGTGCCAAGATCAAGCGTAAGGCTCCCCTCATCAGTGAAGAGGCTCTTGAGGTTCTAAAAAGTTATGGGTGGCCTGGAAATGTCAGACAGCTTGAAAATAGTGTCATTTATGCAGTGAATTTAGCTCAAGGGGATTTAATCCAATGCAGGCATTTGCCCGAATCATTATATGCCGCTTCTCATCCAACAGCAGACAATTATAGGGAGCCTATCGATATGACCGGCAATTACACTCTCGAAAACATCTATAAAATTGATGTTATGGAGAAAATACTTATTGAAAATGCCCTCTATAAAACCAGAAACAATATTACCAAAGCTGCTGAACTATTAGGAATGGCTAAGTCAACACTGTATCGCAAAGCAAAAGAGCTTAATATAAATATGGGAACCTTCAAGAATTCTGATTAACTGAATAGTGATCTCAACATAAGGGCTTCTCCTGAACAGCTGAGTGCAGGGAGAAGCCCTTTTTGCACTTTCAGAAAGTATAACTTAGTTGCATACTTTCTTCCAGCATAAGTGCAACCAACGGCGTCGCCTTTCTGAAGGCATGTTTAAAAGGAGCGGCGAAGCCGGGTTTTCTTTACCGTTTATAGAGTTTTTTGTATTGGCCCTTTTCTTTCTCGAAAGCAAACGGTGTTTCTTAAAATCAGTCGGTTTGCAATTCCTTAAGGATGAGGTGGTTTGCTTGAAATAGCCCAACCAAGGCCTTTGCGAACCTGGCACGAAAAATGCAATATATCACAATGTACAAATATCAAAACCAAATCTTAAGAGCAAAGGAGGAATCAGAACATGTGTTTCCGACCCCCAACCTTTACTAAGTTGATGACCAAATGCCCCCAGTGCAATGTCTTTAATCCACCAACCAATAAAACATGTAAGAAGTGTGGGGCAGAGCTGCCTGAACCTGAGCCGGAAGAGAGCGCTGCAGGTCCTGCTGGGCCACAAAGAGCGCCGCATAGAGCTCCTCAAAAGCCTGAAAAGCCTGAAAAACCTGACTCCAATAAAGAATAATATCTCAAACATTCACTACAAGGAGGTGGTTCTATAGAGCCGTTTTTATCTTATTACACATCTCTATTTAAAAATTAAGGAGGGAAAAACAGTTCATGATTAACAAGTATAGCAAGGATCTTTACAAAGAGGATTGGCGCTGGCAAGAAGGGGAATATGAAGTCACCCGTACCTCAGTTTGGACAGGACCCGGTTGTCACAATGGCTGCGGTGTTCTCTGCTACACCAAAGACGGTAAATTGGCAAAAATCGAAGGTGATCCCAATTTCAGCTATAACCAAGGCAGACTATGCCTGCGCTGTATTAACATGGTGGAACAAATCTATAACAACGATCGCCTGAAATGGCCGCTCATGAGAGTGGGGAAAAAAGGCGAGAATAAATGGAAACGGGTTTCCTGGGATGAAGCTTACGACTGGATTGAAGCAAAGCATAAAGAAATCTCACAGAAAACAGGTCCTCAAGGCATCGTATCTTTAGTCGGAACCGGCCGCAATTGTATGTGGCAGCCGGCGATGATTACCCGCGCCGTATTTGGCAGCCCTAACCTTTCCTTTGGCTTCCTCAGCGCCGACTCCTGCTACCAGCCCCGCATGACAGCCAACTTGATTAAGCAGGGAGACTGCTGGGTTCTCGATGCTTCTCAGTTTCATCCCTTGCGTTATGACAACCCTGAATGGAAAGTACCGGAAGTCGTTGTCGTCTGGGGAAATGAGCCCTTAGCCTCCAATGGGGATGGCTTTGTCGGGCACTGGCTGGTTGATCTAATGAAACTGGGCACCAAACTGATTGTGATTGACCCCGCCTTGACTTGGTTGGCAGCTAAAGCCGATCTATGGTTGAAAATCCGGCCCGGTACCGATTGTGCCTTGGCTCTGGGTTTCCTCAATGTCATCATCAGCGAAGACCTTTATGATCATGATTTTGTGGAGCAGTGGACTTACGGTTTTGATGAACTAGTCGAGCGGGTTCAGGAATATTCTGTGGAAAAAGCAGCGGAAATTACCTGGATTCCCAAAGAGCAAATCATCGCAGCCGCTCGTATGTATGCTAAAGCCAAACCCGCAGGAGTTCAATGGGGTCTGGCCATCGACATGCAAATCGCCGGTATGGAAGCCTCTGCCGCCATTTCGGATATGGTCGCAATTACAGGAAATTTGGATGTTCCCGGCGGTAATATTCTCCTTCGCTATGCTTATAACAGTTCGAAAAAATATGGCTGCGGCCTTGAATGCATTTCTGAAGAAATGCTGCAAAAACGGATTGGAACTTATGAATCTGCCATCCACGAATCCGGATATACACCGTTTATTCCGCCTGATAAACTTCTGGAGACCATGGAATCCGGCAAGCCTTACCCTGTTCAAATGCTATGGGTTCACGGCAGCAATCCTATCGCCAATATGGCCGGTGAAGCGCCCAGAGTTTATGCGGCCTGGAAGAAGGTGCCTTATACGGTTGTGGTCGATTACTACATGACACCTACTGCAGTAGCCTTTGCCGACTTGGTCCTGCCAGCAGCCATGAGCGTGGAACGCGATAGCTACCGATCCTGGTGGCAGCCTTTAAGAACCATTACCAAAGCAGCCGAACCCTATTTTGAGAGCAAAGCCGATGAACAGATCGTGCTGGATCTGGGCAAGAGGATCAATCCTGAATACTTTAACAAATACGAAAACGTTCGTGATCTCCTCACCGATATGCTCTACGATGATGGCAACGGTGTAGACTATGACTTTGAAGCATTGACCCATAAAGTCTATGACTGGTGGGATTGGAACCATACCTACAAGAAATATGAAAAAGGCCTGTTGCGCCAGGATGGGCAGCCGGGCTTTGTTACTGCAACAGGTTTATATGAAGTTTCTTCGCCTTTGTTTGATGTTTGGGGGTTTGACCCGCTGCCCCACCATATGGAGCCCTATGAAGGGCCTTACTCCACTCCTGAGCTCATGAAGGAGTATCCTTTCATTCTGACCACAGGACACCGGCAGATTGGGCTGTTCCACTCTGAACACCGCCAGCTCCCCACGATGCGGGAAGTTCATCCCCAGCCTGAGATGGACATTAATCCGGAAACAGCGCAAAAACTCGGTCTCCAGGAAGGTGATTGGGCCTGGATCGAAAATAAACGGGGTAAATGCAAACAGCAGGTTAAATTTAATTATGGGCTGGATCCCAAAGTGGTCAGAGCGCGTCATGGCTGGTGGTTCCCCGAAAAGGAAGGTGCGGAGCCGATCCTGTTTGGAGTATTTGACAGTAACTCGAACAACTTAACCACCATGGGAGTCCATGGTCCGACCCATTATGGCGCTCCTTATAAATCCACGATCTGCAAGGTTTATAAGGTTGAACCCGAGAATGATCAAGTAACGCCCACTGAAATTGTGACAAGGTTAGGGGGGTTTGGCTATGTCAAAAGATAATGCTCAATACGGGATTCTCATCGATTATGAATATTGTACCAATTGTCATACCTGTGAGGTAGCCTGCAAAAAGGAATTAGGGTTACCTGTAGGACAATTTGGCATCAAAGTATTGGAAGACGGACCCCGGGAAAATGTTTACGGCAAATGGTCCTGGACCTATTTGCCTCTACCCACAGAGTTATGCAATCTCTGTGAAGATAGGGTGAAGGAAGGCAGGTTGCCGACTTGTGTCCATCATTGCCAGTCAGGAATCATGTACTACGGGACCCTTGAAGAACTATCCAAAAAGCTGGTTGAAAAACCAAACATGGTTTTATTTTCAAGGTAAAGTATAGCTTACACAAAAAGGAGGTCTTTTTTCAATGAGTCGTCAGGAAAAAGGTGGTTTCAGACCGCCGCCGACCGAGAAATTGATCTGGAAATGCAGTCAATGTGAAACCTTCAACTCTACCAAAGAACCAGCATGTAAAAAGTGCGGAGCAGAAAAACCTAAAAAGTAAACCGCAATAGGTTAGGGTCAGGTCCCTGTGGTTCATGGGGATCTTGATCCTCCCCGTTGATTATTGCCAATAGCTCACTGTGACTGAAGAAGTTCTGACTTTCACAAAAGAGTGAATTCAATGGTGAAAAGAGAGGAAAACAAATGGGCATGGGTTTTCTAAGTATCATGACCTTACTTCCCATCATCGTCATTTTTCTTCTGATTGCCTGGAGAAATACGCCTGTTCATATTGCTTCACTGATCGGCTGGGCTCTGTGCGTTATGATTGCTATTGCCTTCTTCTCAACTTCTCTGGCGGTCAGTATCAGGGCCAGCCTGGCAGGCGTCGTCCAATCATTTCCGGTCACGATCGTGTGTGCCGCTACTTTACTGCAAATTTGCTTTATGGAGGAGACTGGTGCGCTAAGGAGAATTTGTACTTTCTTAAAGACGGTAGCGATTACCAATAAGGCTTCACAAATCATGATCATCAATCTTGGCGCCGGAACCACCTTGGTTTCTGCCGGTGCAACACCGGTGGCGGTTTTACCTCCCGTATTAAAAGGCTTAGGGTATTCCAACTTTATGGCCATTGCTCTCCCGGCCCTTGGTTTTGATGCCCTTTGCACTTACTCCATGCTTGGTGCCCCGCTTGTCGCTTTTTCCGATATAACAGGAGTCTCCCTGATTGAAGCGTCGCAAATATTTGCTCTCTATCTGCCGATTATCTCCACCTTAATCGCCTTTGCCATGCTGTATTTGGTGGGGGGAACTGAGCTGATGGGGGCAGGATTCTTCCCGGCGCTGGCAGGCGGTTTGATCGCCGGTTTAACAGCGGTCGCCATAGCATATGTTCCTGCCCTTCATCCAGGCATCGTCTTAACCGGGGTGATTGCCGGAGTCCTGGTGATCCTGGTTGAATGCCTGTATCTCAAGGTAAAGGGCTATAAAATTCTTGATCGCAGTGTTCTTAACGATGAGGATTTACAGGTCGAGAAAGAAAGAAGTTTATGGGCTGCCTTTTCGCCTTGGCTCCTGACGATTAGCCTTTTATTTTTTGTTAATTTCTATCAGCCTGTTCATGATTTCTTAACCCTCCGCTTAGGAATGCCGGTTCAGATCATTCCAGGTCAGAAGATTTACCTCCGGGTATTTTGGAACGCTTATTTTTGGGTTTTGGTCGGCACAATCGTTTCCGCCATCTGGTTGAAGCCGACAGGCACCCAAATTAAGCGAAGCCTGATCAAGTTTGGCAGGAGAGCACCTAAACCTCTGATCTCCCTGACTGTTTTCTTTGCCCTTGGCTTATTGATGAACAACACCGGGTTACAGCCTGTTGGAGAGGTTTGGCAGGTTACGGATGCCATGCATAATATGGTTTCTGTTCTGGCCCTCGAGTCGGCAAGGATCTTCGACTGGGTTTATCCATTAATTGTCGCACCCCTTGGTCTTTTTGGCGGGTTTGTTACCTCCAGCGAAGCTGCTGCCCTGGGGATGTTTGCCAAATACAACTTTATTGCTGCTAAGGAACTCTTCCTGAATCCTTTAGTGGTGGCAGCCGCCACTGGGATCGGAGCTGGGCTGGCCAGCGTAATTTCTCCCGGAAAACTTCAAAATGCCGCTGCCGTCATTGATGCAGTAGGGGAAGAGCAAGCCGTGATCAGAAAGGTTTTCCCAATCTGTCTAGGCATGATCATTGTTGCCTCCCTATTGTGTTTTGTGTTCAGTAAATTTATATAGAATACACGCCCTTGACTTCAATGCTTTGGTTTTTAGCCAGGAAAGTGGGAGAGAAATGCTTTTAACATGTTGGATCTGCAATCCCTATTGCGGACGGTGCAAACCTCCTATGCCCAAGCCGGTTAAATGCACCCATTGTGGTAAACACACTATTCCCGATTCAATCGACCCTAAGTGTAAAAAGTGTGGGGCCCGGTTGACCGGACCGGAAATTACAGTCATCAGATGTTCATACAGCGGCTTATTATGTGCCAATCCTTGTGGTAAAAGTAAGAGCGCTCCTGACACTGGAGAATTTGCAGCCTGTTATAGAAATACTCCTCCGCCTGCAAAGCCCTTAAACCCCATGGAGTAATAGTAGTAAGGAGTAACCGATGAAATATTGCGCAATGATGAAGACCGCTCAAATACTGACGATTGCCTTGGGCGAGAATGGAAAACTGTTGGGAGAAACACAAATTTCTCTTCACCAGGCTCCCTCGGTGGACTTTAAAATGCTCTTGGCAGGATTGCTGCATGGATTGGGTTCACAGCTGACGGATATGGACTTTGCAGGTATTGTGAAAGCCGCTTATTCATCAGAAGTAGGGGAATCAGAAGTGTGTGAAAAGCTGCATCTTCTGGCCGCTGAATTGAAAATCCCTTTGATCAGTGTTTTGTCTTTGGATATGTTAGGGTGGGCGGCTCAGGATTGTGAAAAGGGGCTGGCGGTCATCCAAAATCCAGCTCAATCTCTGTGGTTTAAAGTCAGCTATCAATGGGATTCCTGCCGGCAAATTCCGGTGTGTTTGGAGGAGCCCCATATTCTGACCACTGAAGAGTTAAGGAAAGAAGTGGAGTTGGAAGACAACCGAATTTTGGTTAGTGGGGATTCCCTGCCTGCTGCAGAGTATTTAAAAAATAAGGAGAGGAGTCTTCCGGAGTATTATCAATGGCATTACGGACTATACAGCGTTCAAGCAGTTTGGCATCAATGGCTGGAGTCAGGTCCCGATGAAGAATTTTTTCGACTATATAAAATGCAGGAAAAAAACAAGGTAAGAAAATTAGCTGCCCATGGTCCTTTAATCATTAAATTGATGTGTGAAGAGGATCTCAAAGATGTGATGAAAATCGAACTAAGATCCTTTCCCTCGCCATGGTCGCCCTTAGCCTTTGTCACAGAACTTAGGCATAACGAAGATGCTTACTACTTTTGCCTGTATTCCTATGACATACTTCTGGGTTATCTGGGTGTATGGCTGATTTTTGATGAAGGATATATAACAAGATTAGCCATACATCCTGACTTCCGGGCCAAAGGGCATGGCTCATATCTTATCAGGCAAGTGCTGGAGTGGATGAAACCCCGTGGGGTGATACGCTTAAATTTGGAAATCCGCACCTCAAATACAATTGCCTGCAGCTTCTATAAGAAGATAGGGTTCTTGCCTGGAGATACCAAGCAAAATTATTACACCGATCCGCCTGAAGATGCTATGGTAATGACTTTGGAGCTTAATTGTCCGTAGTGAAGGTCACTATCCGTACCGTTTAGAAAGTGAGGGAATTTAATGGACAATTCCAAGAGAAGTTCTATGCTTCACAAATTGAAAATTTTACAATGGCCCATGTATGTCATTTGCGTTTTATGCTATATGCTTACCTTGTTCCATCGGATTACGCCGGCTATTATGGGACCCGATTTAATGGCAGACCTATCCTTGGGTGCGGTTGCCTTCGGCTTCATGGGTATGGCCTTTACCTGGATCTATGCCTTTGCGCAAGCGCCGGTAGGCACTATGCTGGATAGTTTAGGCGCCCGCCGGGGACTGACGGCAATTCTTATCATAGCGGCCATTGGCTCACTGGTCTTCAGCCTTGCTGAAAATTTTACAGTATTAATTATCGGTAGAATCCTTCTGGCCGTGGCCGTATCTGGTTTTTTGATCGGTGGGGCAAAAATAATCTCTGCTTGGTTTACGACCCGCCAATATCCAATGCTTTGGGGAATATTTATGGGACTGGGTTCTTTGGGCAGCGTCCTGGGCACAGCGCCGCTACGCACATTAATGAGTTTTACGGGCTGGAGAACAGCTTTATTCGGCATAGCAGTTTTTTCCTTGATATTGGCAGTGGTAACGTATATCTTATTGAGAGATCAGCCGGCGGAAAGAGGGTTGCTTACACCGGATGAACTCCATGGGGAAACTGCAGTGGTTGCCGCCATAAGTGAAGAATCCGGGCAAGAAAAGGTTCCCTTTACTGCCGTACTCAAAATGCCTGTCTTATGGTTAATCGGTTTACTATCTCTCGGTGTGAACTCCAGTTCCCAGACTTTCGGCTCCATGTGGGAAGGCATCTATCTGACCGACGCCCTGACATTATCCAAGGAGATCAGTGGGGATATTCTGTCCTGGTATGCATGGGGGCTCTTTGCAGGATGTATCCTAAGCGGTGCAGTGGTCAGAAAGATTGGCTCCAAGAAAACCATGGTATTGGGTTGTATTTTGTTTTTGTTTAACTGGCTATGGATTGCTTTGCAACCGGCAACCATAAGCATTACAGAGTTAAGCTTTTTTAATTTCTTAATGGGGTCATTGCAGATGCTGGTTATCTCCACCACATTTATTTATATTCGTGAAGTCATGCCCACATCCCGTTTAGGGACTGCGATGGGAATCGTGAACAGCTTTGCCTGGATTTTTGGAGCAGGACTTTTTCAACAGATTTGGGGAATTATCATCAATGCCGTTTCTGATGGGATAAAACCATATCCCGTATATGCATTTCAAGTAACCCTTTGGCTTCAGGTGATCATGATCTGTTTAGGCGTCATTTGTTCCATTGTTCTTTACCGGAAAGATTTTGGAGGAAAAGAATAAATATAGGGATGAAGAATTCATGTAGTGTAGGACCGGCTTTTAATTGTCAGCCAAGGAGATTTATATTGATTCAATTAAGTCAGGATAAAGGGACTGCAGAAAGCAGCGATCTGGCGGGTGATGTTATGCCCGTCAGATTTTTATGACTGCTCAACCTTTTGTCGGTTGCTTAAAAAGTTATAACAATAAACCCAAAAGAATTGTTATATATAAGTGGATTTTTTCTTGCGATTTTTATAGGGTAGATTTATACTTGTAACTATATCAGTTTGCCATATATGGAGAAGAGTAGAGGTGTTGATCTATGAGTATGAATTTTATCAAGAAATTACCGCCGGCGGAAGAAATTATTGCCCATTTGCCTTTAAGCAAAGAAGTGGCTGAGCTCCGGGACAAACGGGTGGACGAGATGAAGAAGATCCTGACCAATGAAGATCAACGGTTCTTATTGATTGTCGGTCCTTGCTCCGCCGATCATGAAGATCCCGTTTGTGAGTATATTGAACGATTGGCCAAAGTCCAGGAAAAGGTCAAGGATACCCTCCTCATCGTGCCCCGGATCTATACCAACAAACCCCGGACCACAGGGGAAGGGTATAAAGGGATGGTTCATCAGCCGGACCCGGAAAAGGCCCCGGATATGTGCGAGGGGATTAAAGCCATTCGCCGCCTGCATATCCGCGCCATATCGGAATTTGGGATGCCGGCTGCTGACGAGATGCTCTATCCCGAGAACTACAGCTATCTTGCCGATGTCCTGGGCTATGTGGCCATCGGTGCCCGTTCCGTGGAAAACCAGCAGCATCGTCTCACCGTCAGCGGTATTGAACTTCCGGTGGGCATGAAAAACCCCACCAGCGGCGATATGACCGTGATGTTTAATTCATTGATTGCAGCACACAGCAATCATTCTTTCATCTACAATGGCTGGGAAGTTGAAACCACTGGGAACCCTTATGCTCACGCCGTGTTAAGAGGGGCTGTGAATGCCAATGGTGAAAATATCCCCAATTATCATTTTGAAGACCTGATTCGGACCGCTCGGGAATATGAAAGACTGGAATTGGTTAATCCGGCCATTATCGTGGATGTGAATCATGCCAACTCCATGAAGTGCTTTTATGAGCAGCCCCGTATTTCCGGCGAGGTGCTGTACAGCCGTAGGTATGATTCCCTGCTGAAGAAGATGATCAAAGGGCTGATGATCGAGAGCTATCTGGAGGAAGGAAGGCAGGGCATCGGGGAAAACATCTATGGAAAATCCATTACGGATGCTTGCTTAGGCTGGGAGAGCACGGAGAAGTTGATTTACTCTATAGCTGAAAATGTCTAAAATCAGCCGGTTCTCTTTTAATTCCGTATAACATGTGATATACTTTAGGTGCCAATAATTGTAACTGCATAATCACTAGGGGGGCCGAATAAGGTCGGCTGAGATAAAGGACCCAAGAATCCTTTGACCCTTAACCTGATCTGGGTAATGCCAGCGTAGGGAAGGTGGATAATAACGATATGTTTATTAGAATACAGACCTACCCGGTCTGTATTTTTTATATCCGCCTTTTTTTATATCTTTATTTATATTAAGGAAGGTGTGGTTTCATTGACTCAACTGCAAGAAGCAAGAAAAGGAATCATTACTCCAGAAATGGTCCAAGCAGCTGAATTCGAGGGAATTACCGGGGAGGAACTGAGGCAGAAAATCGCCATAGGGGAAGCGGTTTTACCCTGCAACATCAACCATCAGGGACTTCGTCCCATGGCAGTCGGCAAGGGTCTGTCTACGAAAGTGAACGCCAACATCGGAACCTCCGATGCCTATCCGGAGCTAGCCCCTGAGCTGAGCAAACTGGAGATTGCTGTGGCGGCCGGTGTCCATTCCATCATGGATTTAAGTACAGGCGGAGATATTGATGAGATCAGAAGCAGGATTATCCAGGATAGTCCGGTCATGGTGGGAACGGTGCCTTTATACCAGGTCATGGTGGATACTCACAAGGCCGGCCGGGGCTTAGTGGAAATGACGGATGATGAAATATTTGCCGGGATCGAAAAACACTGCCGGGACGGAGCTGATTTTATCACGGTTCACTGTGGCGTAACCTTAGAGGTCATTCAGGAACTCCGGGAACAGGGACGGGTGATGGATATCGTCTCCCGGGGAGGGTCCTTTATTACCGCCTGGATGCTGCATCATCAGCGACAAAACCCCCTTTTCGAGCAGTACGACCGCCTGTTAAACATCGCTTTGCACTATGATGTTACTCTGAGTCTGGGAGATGGCCTCCGGCCAGGTTGCTTAGCCGATGCCACAGACGGCCCCCAAATTAAAGAACTGATCACTCTGGGAAGCTTGGTCAAACGGGCTCAGGAAGCAGGGGTGCAGGTTATGGTCGAAGGCCCCGGACATGTTCCTCTCCATCAGATTGAAACGAATATGCAGTTGGCAAAAACCCTCTGTCATAATGCTCCTTTCTATGTCTTAGGCCCTTTGGTCACCGATGTGGCTCCGGGATATGATCATATTACATCAGCGATTGGCGGAGCTATCGCAGCTTCCAGCGGTGCGGACTTCCTCTGCTATGTCACCCCTGCGGAGCATCTTGGTTTGCCTACGGAGGAGGATGTCAAAGAAGGGGTGATCGCTGCCCGCATCGCAGCTCATGCAGCCGATCTGGTTAAAGGCATTAAAGGAGCCTGGGAATGGGATCTGGAAATGGCCAAAGCCCGCAAAGCCTTGGATTGGCCAAAACAAATCGAGCTGTCCATTGATCCGGAAAAAGCGGGGCGAATGCGAAAAGCCAAAAATGAAGACAGCCAGGAGCGCTGCACCATGTGCGGAAAATTCTGCGCCTATCAATTAATCAGCGACTATATGGGGACACCTTTTAAAGGCTGCTAAAAAACGCTGATCTTACTTAGGTAAGACAAAAAGCTCTCAAACTTAGGAAATCAATTTAACGGGAATTAATTTTACGGGAATTAAATGATAAAATTTTAAAGGAAAAGAAGGGATAGGATCATGAAAGAAAAATTAACAGAAGCTCTTCAAGCCCTCAAACAAAAAACCCCCCTGGTCCATGCCATTACCAATGTGGTTACGGTCAACGACTGCGCCAATAGTTTGCTGGCGGTGGGAGCATCACCGGCTATGTGCGAAGCAGCGGATGAAGTATTCGAGTTTAGTCAGCTTGCCGGATCCCTATACCTTAACTTAGGAACCTTAACCAAAGAACAGGAAATGGCGGTTTATCTGGCTATCCGGGGAGCAACGTTAAAAGGGATTCCGGTTATCCTTGATCCGGTGGCCTGTGGAGCCATTCCCCGTAAAAAAGCAACGATCGAAAGGCTGCGTCATTTTGGCCGCTTTACGGTAATCAAAGGGAATTTGGGTGAGATCAAGGCTTTGGCCGGATTGGCAGCCAGAGTCAGAGGGGTGGATTCCCTGGATGAAGGGAATGATGGCCTGGAAGCTTGTCAAAGTCTGGCCAGAGCTTATGGCTGCGTCGTGGCGGCCACAGGGAAAGTGGATATCGTTGCCGATGGACAAAGAGCCTGCTTAATCGAAAATGGGACAGAGATGCTGACCCGGATCACGGGGGCCGGCTGCATGGCCGGGGCCTTGGTGGCCGGTTTCTGCGGAGCTTATGAAGACGCGTTCGGAGCAACGGTTGCCGCTTTGCTGACCATGTCTCTGGCGGGAGAATTAGCTCAGGAGACATCCGGCGGGGAATTGCCGGGAACATTCCGGGCTCACCTCATCGACCAGATCAGCCTGGTGGATGATGCACTGATCGAGAAAAGGGGGCGGGTGCAATGGCTGTAGATTATAGCCTTTACCTGGTCACGGATCGAATTCTGGTCGGATCGAAAGATTTTTTATTATCCATAAAAAAAGCTCTGGAGGGTGGAGTGACGTTGCTCCAATTGCGGGAGAAAGAGACGAATTCCCGGGAGTTTTATGAAATTGGGGTAAAAATAAAAGAGCTGACGGCGGAATTCAGAGTACCTCTGATCATCAATGATCGGGTGGACCTGGCCTTGGCCCTGGATGCCGACGGGGTGCATGTGGGCCAACAGGATCTGCCCCTCGTCAAAGTCCGGAATATACTCGGCCCTGATAAAATCCTTGGTTATTCTGTTTCCAGTCTGGAAGAAGCGCTTCAGGGGGAGAGGATGGGAGCGGATTATCTGGGAGCCGGTCCGGTATTTCCTACGGGGAGCAAAAAGGATGCTTCAGAAGCCATCGGCTTAGCAAAGCTTAAGGAAATCAAAGCCGGCGTTAGTCTTCCCGTTGTTGGCATCGGTGGCATCGGAGCAACAAACCTCAGTGCGGTGAAAGAGACGGGGATTGACGGAGTTTCGGTGATATCAGCCATTCTAAGCCAAGAAGATCCTTGCGCTGCCGCCAAGGGGTTGATCGATTTATGGCGGAATTGAACACTATTTTCTTCGTGGATTTTGACGGAACCATTGTCACTCAGGATATGTGTGCTCTCCTGGTAGAAACCTTGGCTGGGGAAGGATGGCGGGAGCTCAATGAAGGCTGGGAAAGAAAAGAGCTTTCCACCCTGGAGTGCGCCCGCCGGACCTTTAAACTGTTTAACAGCAATGACCCGGAAGTTTTTCGCCAGCTTATCGATCAGGCAGTGTTTGACCCCAGATTTTCAGATTTTGCCGCTTTTTGTGAACGAAGAGGATTTTCCCTCATTATTCTCAGCGATGGATATGATTTCTATATTGAGTACCTCTTGCAAAGAGAGGGATTGAGCCTGCCTTACTATGCCAACAAATTGCTGTTTGCTCCCCAACTTGATGTAGAAACCCCCTACAGCTCTGGCGAATGTGAGCTATGTGGGGTCTGCAAACTGCAGCTGATGGAAAAGCTGCTTAAACCCGGTTATAGATCCGTCTATATCGGAGATGGGACTTCCGATTTCTGCCCGGCGGAAAGGGCGGATAAGGTCTTTGCCAAAAGCAGGCTTTATCAGCATTGCCAGGAGGTGGGCAAAGAAGCACAGCTGTTTGAATCGTTTCAGGATATTCTCCAGACAGTTAAAGATTGGGGAAGGGAAGAAGAGGAAGGGACTTGAAAAATCTTTTAACCATTGCCGGCTCCGACTCCAGCGGTGGAGCGGGAATCCAAGCAGACTTGAAGACTTTTTCCGCTTTGGGGGTCTATGGAATGAGCGTCATAACCGCGGTGACCGCTCAAAATACCCTGGGAGTGGATGAAGTCGCCGAGATAGATCGGGATATGGTCAAAGCTCAAATCGACGCGGTTTTTAAGGATATCCCAGTCCATGGGGTAAAAATAGGCATGGTTTCCAACCCGGAGATCATCAAACAAATCGCCTTATCTCTGAAAGAATGGAAGGCGCCCAATATTGTCGTCGATCCGGTAATGATCTCTAAGAGCGGTTACTCTCTTCTAAAGCCGGAGGCTGTGGAAACCCTGAAGCGGGAACTGCTCCCCATGGCCCGGGTCATTACGCCCAACCTGCCGGAAGCCTGCTGCCTGCTGGGCATAGAGGCCCTCGACGAAGAAGGAATGGAGTTTGCGGCTCAGGAGCTCCACCGGTTGGGTCCGGAGAGTGTGCTCATTAAAGGAGGACATTTAAAAGGTGCTGCCAACGATCTCCTTTTTGACGGTGATGATTTTTCTTGGTTTAAGGCACCCCATTTAAACCAAAAGCATACCCATGGCACCGGATGTACCCTTTCATCAGCTATTGCGGCTCATTTAGCCTTGGACTATGATTTGCAAACATCGGTTCAAAAATCAAAAGATTATCTTTTTGGAGCTATCGAACATGCCTTTCCCTTGGGTCATGGTGTTGGACCCGTCCATCATTTTTATCGAATGGTTGCGCGGTAAACTGGTAAGATTATATGGGTTTCTTTTTGGTATAGCGGACTTCCATACTAAACTTGCTCCAAATTCGGAATCGATTACGATTTTATATACGCCCTGCTTCTTTGGGGATTGTGCTTCAAGTGTTTCACGCCACAAGCCGGGTGGAGCAATCGAATCTTCAAGATCTGGATATTTGCTGCATATATAAGAGGACGCAGGGTCGAGTCCCGCTAGCTCCATCAAAAACAAAAGGCAAAAAAGATTTATTGTTTACAAAGCCAGTAAATCCAAGCCTTTCGAGGGCTTCCACGATGAAAAGTGGAAGTTCTTTTTTCGTAGATTTATTGGGGTATAGCTTCACTCTGATAGGACTCAAACCTACAAGGAAAAACATTCAGGAGTAGCGCCGCTGTTCAGGTCGGACAGCAGGTGCGGCGTGGTGATACAATCGCCCGCTGCGGTAATTCAGGCAACACAAGTGAGCCGCATCTCCATTTTCAAGTACAGAACACAAAGAATTTTTATTCTTCCATAGGATTGCCGATACGGTTTACATCGATAAGAAAATCTCCAATACCGAATTGCGAACGATCAGACCCATGTCAGGCACCAAATTATGAGGATATTGATAATTGTTATATTGCCCGCGGATTAGCGGTGGAGAATAAAACCAAATCATAAAACAGAAAGTATCGTTTTATTGCACTCACAAACAAATATCAGAAAACACTTGACTACCCCCTTGGGGGCTGGCTTAAGATAATTTTGAGAGCAATTAGAATTGTGTTAGGAGGAAAGATTATGCAGATTAAAGAAGTTTGTGAGAAGTGCAAGCTAACCAAAAAAGCAATAGAATATTACGAATCTAAAAACCTGATACATCCGCAGATACTCGAAAACGGATACAGGGATTACAGCGATGCTGATATAGCTGTACTGAAAGAGATCTCCGTGCTTAGAAAATGTGGCGTCAGCATTGCCGATATTGCAGAGATACTAACCAGCTCAAATAAACCCGCGGCTTTAGCCAAGTGCAAATATATCACGGAATTACGTATGCAGCGTTTGAATGATATACAAAAGTGTATGGATAGCCTGATTGCTAATTACGATATAAATCGTGAATTTGACTATCTGCAAACGCTTGATGAGTACTTATACACCATAAAAGAAAAATTGGTTTTTGCTTTCCCCGGAAACTATGGCCTTTATGTATCTATGCATCTTGGCAGATTCTTGAATGGAACAATTGACACGGATGAAAAAAAATATGCCTATGATGCTATTGTACAGTATCTTGATCGTGTGGATCTGTATTTGCCTGCGGAACTTTCTGAATTTCTGGAGGTGCTTTTCAATGCCAGTGAAAAGATAGATGCGGCAAAGATTGAGGAAGAAACAAACGGAAAAATGCATGAAATGCTTGCTGATACAGACGGTTACTTAGAACGCAATCGGGAAGAAATTGAACAGTATATTGAATTTAAAAGTTCTGATGAGTATCAAAATTCCGAAGCAGGCAAATTTCAAAGGTATATGTTGAATTTTCAAAAAGAAAGTGGCTATCAGGAAGTTTTAATAGCTAACATGAAAATACTCAGTCCCGCTTATGCCGAGTACCTTAAAAAAGTTGAAGCCGCAAATGACATTATGCTAAAAAAGTTTCCAAAAGCAAAGGATATGTATGAATTAAACTAATATAAGGTTTATGATTGTTTTTTAGGGCAATCATAAATGCGGATGTTCTTTTGGTCCAAAGCAGTAGTCATATCATTGGAATACCTGCGAAGAATCTGATTTATTTTGATAACTTGGCGCTCGCTCTGGTGAAAGATAAGAAATCTTTTTTCCACCATCTTTACAAAAAAGACATAGCTTTTCACCAAGGAATTGCTATGTCTTTTCTTTAACGATATTATGGAGTCAAAGTTTATTTATCATGTAGATAAACCGGAAATTTTCGGTAGGTTTTGTCCTTTAGACTATTTATGTAAATTGGAAGGTGTAAGGATGTCGAGAGGCATAATTGTTTTTGGAGCAAACGGCAGCGGAAAATCCACTCTGGGACGAGAGCTGGCGCGTATTTTGAATTTTAAGTATATGGATATTGAAGATTATCACTTTATAAAATCAGAAATTCCATACACAGTAGAGCGCACACGTGAGGACCGTTTAAATTTAATGCTTGCCGATATCGAGAAAAGTGGTTCATTTGTTGTTTCTGCCGTCGTTGGTGATTTTGGTGAGGAAATTTCATCGAGGTATAACTTTGCTGTATTTATATCAGCACCACTTGAAACTCGTGTTGAACGCATAAAGCAAAGAGCTTATGAACAGCATGGAGAACGTATCTGTGAAGGCGGTGATATGTACGAGCAGCACTTAAAGTTTATTGACTTTGTGGCATCACGGCCTCTATCAAGAACTGAGCAATGGGCAAAAACTCTTGTGTGTCCTGTCATACATATTGATGGCACAAAATCTATTTCTGAAAATACAGAACTGGTTGTTGAAGAATACTTACATAATTTATCCTCCAAAGAGCTGCGAAGATGAGGTTGGCTGACGAGAGCATCGCTTTTTTCCCGGAGGCCTTGTGTCATGAGGGAATTGTTTGCTCAAAGTTTCTATTGAGCAAACACATCCTTGATGTTATAATAAAACGTACTTTGCAACAAAAGGTACTGTTGATTAAAAGGAGGATACCTGAACCATGTTGTATTCCGTTCGTATTCGGTAAGTAAGCGGCAAAAGACATGATCCCATTCCAGAATGGGGCTCTTTTTGTTGTGCTTATCGGCGAATGAAGACATGGTAAAGGAAAGGGAAACTCCCAGGAGTTTGCCGATTTTCTGATGGTGTCTTTATAGCGCGGTGAAGCCTGCAGACTGAAGTCCGATTTTGGACGGAGGTCTGTTTTTTGTTTATCACAGGAAGAAAGATTGAGGTTAAGTTATGAATTAAAAGCTATGAATTAAAAGGAGAAAGACTATGCTTATAAAAACTGAACACTGGCAGCGCAGCTTCTATACTCTATGGGCAGGTCAGGCCGTATCCCTGATCACCAGCGCCGTCCTGCAAATGGCCATCATTTGGCACCTTACCGAAGAGACCGGCTCAGCTATGGTTCTGTCCATAGCGACTTTGGTGGGATTTCTGCCTCAGGCGATTTTAGGGCCTTTCATCGGGGTGTTGGTCGATCGCTATCATCGTAAATATGTCATGATCGGCGCCGACCTTCTGATTGCCGCCGTAGGCCTGGTGCTGGCCCTGGCCTCCCTGGCCATGGAACTGCCCGTGTGGCTGATTATGGTTGTTTTGTTCCTGCGCAGTGTAGGTACCGCCTTCCATTCTCCGGCTCTGAATGCGGTGACACCGCTTTTGGTCCCGGAGGATCAATTGACAAAATGTGCGGGATATACTCAATCCATTCAGTCCGCCAGCTATATACTGGGACCCGCCCTGGCTGCTCTGCTCTATGCTGTCTGGGATCTTAACTCCATCATCCTGGTGGATGTGGGGGGAGCTGTTTTGGCCAGCATCCTTACAGCGTTTGTGTTTATTCCCAGGTTAGAGGCCGGGGAGAGCGCAGCTCAGGGAAATCTAATGCTGGAGATGAAAGAGGGGTATTCAGCGCTTCGCTCAAATAAGGGCTTGTTTGCCCTTTTATGGGTGGGGGCCTTGTATATGCTCTTCTTCATGCCCATCAATGCCTTATTTCCCCTGATGAGTATGAAATATTTTGGCGGAACCACCTTCCACGCTTCCCTCGTGGAGATCGTCTTTGCGGCAGGGATGCTGGCGGGGGGACTGGTCCTGGGAGTATGGGGGGGCTTCAAGAACCGGGTGATGAGCCTTGCCGCGTCTATTTTGCTCATGGGAGCCAGTCTCATGGTATCAGGATTATTGCCGGCGAAGGGCTATGTGGTCTTTGTTTTGTGCTCGACTCTCATGGGCTTTTCCGCCCCTTTTTACAGCGCAGTACAAACGGCTTTGTTTCAAGAAAAGATCAGCCCGGAATATCTGGGACGTGTCTTTGCTTTATTAGGCAGCGTTGTTTCGGTGGCTATGCCGCTCGGCTTGGTGTTATCCGCTTTGTTTGCGGATACAATAGGAGTGAATCGCTGGTTTCTTATCTCGGGAATACTGATCACGGGAATCGCTGTGCTGCCGGTCCTCATACCTGGATTGCGGAATTTGGATCGGCAGGAAGATAAGACAGCCTGAAATCTCTCTAAAGTAAAAGCCTACCCTTAGTAAAAATCCTATCCTTGAATGAGGTAAGCCAATGCCAAGTGCAACTCTCGCCGATGGAAAGCTACATTACTTGGATCGTGGAACAGGTAAGCCCCTTGTCTTTATTCATGGACTGGGGGCTGACCTGAGCTTCCATGACCCGCAAATTGAGTTTTTCAGCCGGACTCACCGGGTCATCTGCCCGGAGCTGCGGGGCAATGCCCGCTCCAGCCGACTCACCGGCCCTATCCACAACATCCTGGACAGCCAGTGTCAGGATCTGGCAGCCTTAATGGAGGGATTAGGCATTGAGCAAACCGTTTTGGCGGGTACCTCCTATGGCGGTGTTTTCTGCTTTAACTTTGTGCTGCGTTATCCAGAGAAGGTTTCCGGGTTGATCATTGGGGACGCTCTGGGGGATACCCGAATAAGCAGTTTCAGGGAAGCCCTGCTTATGTTCGCACAGTACTTAGGGCTATGGGGTATTTACCTCCCCAAGCCTTTGCTGATTGCGATGATGAGGCATCAATACAAACAATGGCCTTGTGCCCGGGACCATGTGGTGAACTTTGCCCGGGGTATGCGCCGGACAGAATTTCTGCTTCAGCTTTTAGCGATGAATCGAATTAATTTTACTCCCTATCTTAAGCAAGTGAACTGCCCTGCCTTAGGAATTGTCGGAGCGGAAAATAAAGTAGGGGTAGGCTGGATGAAGAGTGCTATGAAGGAGATTCCTCAGTCCTCCCTGGCAATCGTTCCTCATGCCCTTGATCCGACTAATCTGTGCCAGCCTGAGGAATACAACCGCTTAGTGAAGGAATTTCTGGAAAGATTGCACTATATATAAAATTTTGGAATGATACTATGTATCATTGGTAATTGGCGGTTTTTGTGCTAGGATAATTATGCCAAAGGTTTTTGAGGTTTATCGCCAGGCCAGGCGAGCTGTACCAGGATTTTTGCCAAGATATGATTATTATGACCAGAAAGAGTGGAGTTCGAAGTGAATATTTTAAAGCGTTTTATCAGTTACTACAAACCTTACCGTCTGCTTTTTTACACGGATATGCTGTGCGCGATCATCGTATCCGCTATTGATTTATCCTTTCCCATGATTCTGAGCTATTTGATCAACAAGGTATTTATCCAGGAGCGGGAAGCTATTCTGAACACAATCCTAGTGGTCGGGATAGCTCTGCTGGTTATGTACATCATCAAGTATTTTTGTCAGTATTTTATCGTTTCCTACGGACATATCATGGGCGCCAAAATGGAAACGGATATGCGGCGGGATCTGTTCACCCATCTGCAGAAATTATCTTTTTCCTATTATGACAAACGCAATACGGGAGAGCTGATGTCCCGGCTGGTTGCGGATTTATTCGATATCTCCGAGTTAGCACACCACGGACCGGAGAATCTCTTTATATCGATTTTAAAGATTGTCGGCTCCTTTGTGATTTTAATGACCCTGAATGTTCAAATGACTCTGGCTCTCTCGATCGTAACCCTGGTGATTATTGTTTTCAGCCTCTATAAGAATAAAGTGATGCAGCCTATCTTCAGTGATAACCGTGTCAAAATCGCCAAGGTGAATTCCAGTGTTCAAGATAGTCTGGCAGGAATCCGTGTGGTCCAATCCTTTGCCAATGAAGGGATCGAGAAGAAGAAATTTGCCCACAGCAATGAGGCTTTCCTGGAATCAAAAACAGGAGCCTATAAGGTCATGGGCGGGTTCCACGCCTGGAACTCTTTCTTTGAAGGGCTGCTCTACATCGTAGTGGTCGTCACAGGGGGCATCCATATTGCCAATGGGACTTTAAGACCTTCTGATCTGGCGGTGTATATTCTTTACATCAATATCTTCATTAATCCGATTGATGTGTTGATCAACTTTACGGAACAATTCCAAAAGGGTTATGCAGGCTTTAAGCGTTTTGTCGAGGTTCTGGAGACCCATCCGGATATTAAAGACGAACCTGGGGCAAAACCTTTAACCCAGGTTAAAGGAGATATTGAGTATCAGAGTGTCTCTTTCGGCTATGATGAGGAGGAATCCCATGTTCTCAATCAGGTCAGCCTGAAGATCAAAGCCGGGGAAACCATCGCTTTGGTAGGTCCCTCCGGCGGCGGCAAAACCACTCTGTGCTCTTTATTGCCAAGATTTTACGAAGTGACTTCCGGAACCATCACCATCGATGGTCAGGATATCCGCAAGGTAACTCTGATCTCTCTGCGCAATGCCATTGGGGTAGTCCAGCAGGATGTCTACCTGTTTGATGGCAGCATTAAGCAAAATATCGCCTATGGCAAAGCGGGAGCCACCGATGAAGAAATCATTGAGGCAGCGAAAAAGGCCAATATCCATGAGTTTATCACCTCTCTTGAAGAGGGTTATGACACCTATGTGGGTGAGCGGGGAGTAAGACTTTCCGGCGGTCAGAAACAGCGCCTGTCCATTGCCCGGGTTTTCTTGAAGAACCCTCCCATATTGATCCTGGATGAGGCTACTTCAGCCTTGGACAATGAGAGTGAACGCTATATTCAAAAATCTCTGGAGGAGCTGGCCCAGAACCGGACTACGATTGTGATCGCCCACCGCTTGAGCACCATTCGCAATGCCGATGAAATTATCGTGATCACGGATGAGGGAATTAAAGAAAAAGGAAATCACCAGGAGCTCCTGGAAATAGAGGGCATATATGCCCATTACTATAGAATGCAATTTGAAGGGCTGGAAGGCTAAATCTCCTGAATTAGGTTTGCTCGGGTCGTGTAGTTTTACGCACAACGTACCTTCGGGCGTGAGCTCCAGGGCTGGTCAACTCGCTTTCTTAACAGCATCTGCGGCGGATAAGTATCTTTTGGAGAGTGCCGCCTTGAGCGAAACTGTCCACCGGACACTTTCGTCACCAAACCCTGGTGTTTTCTGCATGTGAACCATGGCTACGCTACGTTAAGAAAGCCTCGTTGGCCTGACCGCCCCTCCGCTAAATCCGTTTCCTTTTGTGCGTAAAGCTACACTTATGAGTCTTATTTATATCAGAAGTATTGTATTGGAAGCAAAGTTCAAGCTTAATGATAAAGAGAGTGGGGGATATAAGATGAAACCTAACGAAGGAGAGCAGTGGGATGGCCAATCTGAAGTCAAGAAGCTGGCGATCTTGACCGGGGGCGGAGACTGCCCGGGGTTGAATGCGGTGATTCGTGCCGCTGTAAAAACAGCTTGTCATCGCGGCATAGCGGTGGTGGGGATTCAAGATGGTTTCCGGGGAGCTGTGGAAGGGGATTTCCGTCCCTTAGAGCCTAAGGATGTCTCCGGGATCTTACCCCGGGGAGGAACCATTCTGGGCACCACCAACCGGGATAATCCCTTTGCCTATCCCACCTGGGTCGGAGAAGAACGGCAGGTTCAGGATCGTTCCGCTGAAGTGATGGACAGGTTTAAAGCGGAAGGAATTGATGCCCTGATTGCGATCGGGGGAGATGGGAGCTTAAGCATCGCTTTGGAATTTGCCAAGCAAGGGCTTAAGGTGGTAGGTGTCCCCAAAACCATTGACAATGACCTAATGTGCACGGATTTGACCTTTGGCTTTCAGACCGCTGTGGCTACTGCACAGGATGCTTTGGACCGGCTCCACACAACGGCTGAATCCCACCATCGCATTATGATCTTAGAGGTCATGGGACGATACGCCGGTTGGATAGCCCTCTATGCCGGAGTGGCGGGGGGAGCGGATGTCATCTTAATTCCGGAAATTCCTTATCAGCTGAGGAGTATCGCTGAAGCTGTCCAGAGACGGGCCCGTTTAGGCAAGCACTTCAGCATCATTGTGGTGGCTGAAGGGGCTAAACCCCTGGGCGGAGACATGGTTGTGGAACGCACTATGTCAGGGAGAACGGATCCTATTAAATTGGGAGGAATCGGCGCAAAGCTGGCGGCGGATTTAGAGAAGGTCACCGATATGGAGACCAGGGTGACTGTGCTGGGACATCTGCAGCGGGGAGGTTCTCCCATCGCTGTGGATCGGGTGCTGTCTACACGCTATGGGGTGGCTGCCGTTGAATCCGCTTTGGCTGGTGATTTTGGCATGATGGTCGCCCTGCAGGGGCAAGACATCGTCAGAGTGCCTATGGCCGAAGCTGTTCACAAGCTGAAGCAGGTGGAGCTTGATGACCCTGTCTTAAATTCCGCCCGCAGTATGGGGATCAAATTCGGGGACTAAAGCTAATTGGGGATTTAGATTCAGATGATTTTATCACGAAGAAGTCTCGTTCCATGCGAGTAGTTTTAATGGGGGGATTAGGTTGACCACAGTAGCATTGATCATTGCTGTTCTGCTGTTTATCGTAGGTTTATTGGGGACTGTTCTTCCCATTTTGCCGGGAGCCGTCCTTATCTACGGCGGTATGTTGATTTATGGGCTGATGACGGAATTCGCCACCCTGGATTTTAACTTCTACCTTATTCAGGGCCTGGTGTTTGCCTTTATTTTTCTGGTGGATTATCTGGCTACCGCCGCAGGAACACGCCATTTTGGGGGAAGCAGACAAGCGGGCTGGGGAGCAGCCGTGGGAATGATCGTGGGACTCTTTTTTGGTCCCCTGGGCATCCTTGTCGGCCCTTTTTTGGGCGCGGTAGGGGCGGAATTGCTGCGCAAAACAGAGCTCAGCCAGGCAATCCGCGTAGGCTTTGGCACTCTGATAGGGCTTTTGGGAGGAACAATCATCAAGCTTGGGGTGGAAATTCTCATGATCATTTACTTCTTTATTAAAATTTAAGGCCATGACAGGAATGAATATATAATGAACATTAGAAAATTTGAACCAAAGGACAGGGACTCCGTAGTTGAGGTCTGGTATAAAGCCAGTATCATAGCCCATGATTTCATCTCTAAGGAAGTATGGGAAGCAGAAAGAACGAATATAAGAGATAAGTATCTTTCCCTGGCCGAGACTTGGGTCACAGAAGAAGAGGGCAAGGTGATTGGTTTTATCTCCTTGGTTGACCAATATATAGGGGGATTATTTGTTGAGCCTTCCCAGCAGGGAATGGGAGCGGGTACCCAGCTCATCCAACAGGCTCAGGAAGAAAAAGGACACCTTACCGTGGGGGTTTACAGCAAAAATTCCGCTGCCAGAGGTTTTTATAGAAAGCATGGGTTCAGGAAAATCAGTGAAGAGTTTCAACCGGAAACCGGGGAAATCGTGATTAATAAGGCATGGAAGCAGGCGGGGATAATATGAGGTCTGGAGAATCCAAACCGGCGGACATCAGAGCTTTGCTCATAGAAGATTATGATGCAGTCATCGAACTTTGGCAAAACACCGAGGGAATTGGGCTTAGTGAGGCGGACTCCCGGGAGAACATCAGGCGTTTCCTGGCAAGAAACCCGTACCTGAGCTCAGTTGCAGAAAAGGATGGGGAAATCCTGGGGGCTGTGTTATGCGGACATGACAGCCGCCGTGGCTATCTCCATCACCTGGCGGTCAGAAGTGACCAGCGCTTGCAGGGGATTGGCAAGCGGTTGGTTAACATAAGCCTGCAAAACCTCAAGGCTGAAGGTATCGATAAATGTCACATCTTTGTCTTTCGAGACAATGGAAAAGGGATTGCCTTTTGGGCCCAAAATGACTGGGAGGCCCGTTTGGATCTCACCATCATGTCCAGATATACAGGAGATGGCTCCCCAAGTCCGGCCGGCTGAGGCCGGATTTTTAAAATGGTTAAAATGCCCAAAAACAGCAGCTTGCGCGACCTGGAAGGTAAAAGGTAATCATTGTCATAGCTAAAGGTCAAATTTAGTCAAAAACCAATCTTGAAGTCTTGCGGCGAAAAAGTTATACTAATGTCAAAGAAGGTCAGAAATAGATATGGTAAGGGGGGACGCACAGTTCCTCTCTTCACCATATTATGGATTGACCCCCGCTGATGAATACCCAAAGAAAAAAACTATAAAACTAGGAGATGAAGGGAGGGGATGTCCCTTGCAATATAAGGATTATTATCAAATTCTCGGTGTAGATAAAAAGGCGGCTCCTGAGGAAATCAAAAAGGCCTATCGAGGCCTGACCAAAAAATATCACCCGGACATTAATCCGGGCAACAAGGAAGCTGAAGAAAAGTATAAGGAGATCAACGAAGCCTACGAAGTTCTGGGGGATCCTGAAAAACGAGAGAAATACGATAATTTTGGCAATGAATTCAACTACCATAACGGCTATAATTTCGACCCCTCCCAATTTGGGTTTGGGAATGGCCAATTTGAATTCAAGACCGCCGGAGCAGGTGATTACAGCGATTTCTTCAACCTTTTCTTTGGAGGGGGCGGTCCGGATTTGGATAGCCTCTTTGGCCAAAAAGGTCCCCGCACCCGGGGAGCACGCTCCCAATTTGCCTATCCCGGGGAGAATATTGAGTCGGAACTGTCCATCGCCTTGGAAGAAGGTTTTCAGGGCGCGGAAAAACAGATCTCCCTAAGAGGCAGGAACGGTCAGAAAAGCCTCTCTGTAAAAATTCCCAAGGGGATTAAAGAAGGAGAAAAGATTCGGCTCAGAGGACAAGGGGAACAAGGGGTAAATGGCGGAGAGAACGGAGACTTATACCTCACCATTCACGTTCATCCCCATAGAAACTATGTTCTGGAAGGAATTAATCTTACCACCACAGTGGATGTGCTCCCCTGGGATGCTGCTTTAGGCTCGGAAGCAACCGTGAAAACCCTGGATTCCACCATCAAAGTCAGAATACCCCCAGGGATACAGACGGACAGCAAGATTCGCGTCGCCGGCAAAGGATATATCGATCGGAATGGGACCCGGGGAGACCTCTATATCAAAGTCCGAATCATCAACCCGACCTCGCTCAGCTCGGAAATGAAGAGCTTGTTTGAGAAGCTAAGGGATTTGTCATAGGAGGACAGCTTCAGCAGAGATGAAAAGAGCTTGTATGAGTTGTGTAGCTATCTTGCATCCGCATCACTCGACCTGAAAATCCTGAAGAAGCAGCTTGCAGGTCTTTCTCAGTCGATATAATCTATGGGCGTATCTTCTTTGATTCCATAGCATTCTTTCATATAGTAGGGCAGATCGTTCCAATTCCCCAGACTATAACCATAATAACTTGGAGGCACCTTTTTCAGAAGGAGTCCTCCTTTTTTTTCGGTCTCGTGGTATTGCCTGATGGCCTCCAGATTATAATTCTGCGGGATGGACGCTTGATAGTAGCCCTGGAGGGTAGCGCCAAAAACCAGGAGAGCGATAAAGCAGAAAAATACCCCCAGACCGGCTTGCATAAGTTTTAGCCGGCGCTGGGACTCCCTTTCACGCTCAATCGGGTAGAGGTAATGAATGAGGGGTAGTCCAAGGCACACAACGCCGACAAAGATGAGGGTTTTTTGCTGAAGACTTAAGGCAACCAAAAAGCAAGCCAAAGCTAAATAGAGGATATTCCGGCGAAAAGCAAGGACTGAATAGAAGATAAAGACACTTAAGAGGAGCAGGGAAGGAAACATGACCTTATAGGCTGCCGCAAAACGCGCATCCACAACGATCAGCATAAGCTGGGCTCCCAGGGCATTGATGGTGTTGAAAAACAGGAAAGGGGCATTCTTTTTTATCAGCAGGATCACCGACAGATAGACCAAGGCAGAAAGGTAGAGGAAAACAAAAGCGATGACGCTTAGCCCGGAAAAGGAACGAAGATTCTCATGAGTAAGCGCAAAGGGGATATTTTTGTAGAGAAGAAAGTATATATACCCCATGAGAGCCGCGCCGAGAAGAACGGCAAAGGCCCGATTAAACAGGCGTTGTTTGCGGCCCAGGGGTCTGCCGTCCTCGAATTCAGGTGCAGCGGCCCTTGACCATTCCGAGGAGGAAAGGGTTGCCGCCAGGGCAGGATAGTCATCGGCCGGGGAGTCAGGACGGGAAAAGTGAAAAAGCCAAAAGATACAGCTAAGGCTGATCAGCAGTACAAAAGGAGCTGCAGGTAAAGAGAAGATATTCGTCTTGATCAGCTCGGTTATAACGTCCATAAGCACAACGTCATTACCGGCCGTCTTCTCCCAGAACAAACGCTTGAAAGAGCCATAGATGATCAGTGTATATCCCAATGACATGGCTCCGTAGAGGGGAAGAAAGGTTCTGAAGGATAGCTTTCTGCAGAGCAAAGAAAGATAAACAGAGATCATCACAGTAAAGCCGATGCCGATCATTCCCGCCTGCTGCGTGGAGGAGCCGACCAAAAAGGCCAGCATCAGCAGCAACAGTTTTTCACTTCTACTCCCCGAACTTATCCGGGTAAAGAGCAGATAAGCATATACCAGAACAAGGGCCATGGGATAGAGATAATTAAAAGCACAGGCGGCATAATAAATCGTCGTATGGGCAATCTTCAGGGGCAACAGGAGAAAGAATAAGGAAGCACAGAGCAGGGCAAGCCCCAAAGCAGGAGTGCCCGTTTTCCCCTGGTGGGAGGATACGGGCAAAACAGCTATTTTGGCCAGGATATAGACTGTCAGCATCAAGATAAGAGGATTGAGAATGCGGAAAAGTTCTATTTGCGGTTTAAGGGCCAGGACCATTGCTCCGCCGATCCAGATCCGTCCATTGGAGTTCAGTTCATCAAGCAAAGCTTCCGAAAGGTAATTCAGTCCGTATTGAGCGTCCCGGCTGTAGTATAAATCATCAGCATAAAGGAAAATGTAACGATGAATCCAGAGCATAGCGAACAGGAAAACAAGGAGAATCAGCCACTCTCTTATTAATAACTTGGCTCTGGCCCGCCAACAAGCACCTAGGTTCTTAAGCAAAGTATCACTCCAATTAAAGAGATTGTTTAAAAGAGCAAGCAATGGGTCAATAATTTAACTAGGGCAATTTTCGGCCTGCTCAATACGATAATTTTGGGGGCAGTTCATTGATTTCCATCATCCTTCCTGTATACAACGAGGAAAAGCAGATCTATATCAATGTCCAAAGAATCCGTTCCATATTATTAGGTGCCAGGATCAAGCATCAGCTTATTATCATTGACGATGGATCAACCGATGATTCGTGGTCAGAGCTGCAGCGATTAGCCGAGGATTTTAATAATGTACTCCTTCTCAAATTCAGCAGGAACTTCGGCAAAGAAGCTGCTTTATGTGCCGGACTGGAGACCGCCACAGGGGATGCCTGCGTGATCCTCGATGCGGATCTTCAGCACCCTCCCGAATACATCCCGGAAATGGTCCGCCTCTGGCGGGATGAGGGGTATGAAGTGGTTGAAGGAATCAAAGCCAGCCGGGGCAGGGAAACGATGTGGGGAAAAATAGCCGCCTTGACCTATTACAGACTGTTTAATAAAGCTACTGGAATTAATCTAACCAATGCCTCGGATTTTAAACTCTTGGACCAGAAAGTAGTGGAGACTTGGAAAACCCTTCAAGAAAAGGATACCTTTTTCCGCGGCATGTCCGCTTGGCTGGGATATAAACGAATCCAGATTCCTTTTCCGGTTCAGGAGCGCCGGGAAGGGCGCTCCAAATGGTCCTTGCCCGGTTTGTTTAAACTGGCTGTTGATTCCATTACTTCCTTCAGTGCCATGCCCTTGCAAGTCATCACCGGACTGGGGATCGGGCTGCTTTTTTTCGATGTGGTCTTAGTGGGGCAGACTCTGTACATGAAGTTCAGCGGTCAGGCTTTTACGGGATTTACCACAGTGATCATTCTGATCCTGGGAATCGGCAGTTGTATCATGATCAGTCTTGGCATTATCGGCATCTATATCTCGAAAATCTATGACGAAGTCAAGGGAAGACCCCGCTATATCATCTCCGAACAGAAAAAAAGTGCACTCAAAACGATCCGCAGAAAAATCCAGTGAACTGGAATTTCCGGACTGAGGCTGGGGGAGGGGACTATCATATTTTTCAAATACGTCATTGTCGGCGGTTCCACAGCCCTTTTGGAACTGCTCCTATTCCTTGGCTTACGGCGGGGGGCCGGTTTCGATGTGGTATCGGCAAATATTCTCGCCATGGGAATTGCCACCGGAGTCAATTTCTTAATGAACCGGAATTGGTCCTTTCGCAGCAGTACCAGGGTAAGCCGCAGTTTTGTCCTATATATTTCCCTGATCCTCTTCAATATGGTTTTTACCACTTGGATGATCGCCCTTTTAGTAAGTTGGGGAGTGAGCGACTTTTGGGCTAAATTTATGATGATGGCCGCGGCAACACTTTGGAATTTTGCACTCTACAGGAAAGTGATTTTTACTTAAGCACCGGCAAGGAGCAATGCAAAGAATACCGACTATCAATGGGCTCCATGGCACATTGCTCTTTTTGTTAAGGGACTATGTGAAGGCAGGTTATGATCGAAAATTCCCTTCAGCTCCGGCGGAAGGACAGTATCCATTAAGGCCGCCAACTCCTCGGGGGGCTCTCTCATACCTTTCTCCCCCCAGATAAACATACATTGCGAGGTAAGCAATGCTGCCGCATCAATTTGAAAAAGCAAGGCTTTCGTGGGTGAAAGCTTTATGTAGTTAGTCAGCGTTCCGGTGTAGATGTCCTTTGAGCGGCGATAAGCATATTTGCCGATTGCATTGTAGTCCTCGGAATGGGCGGCATGAACATATACGGATCTTTCTTTATACAGCTCGGCGAATAATTTTACATGGGCTTGCAGCCAGGTCAGGGTACGGCCGATTTGCAGGAGAGTATCTTCGGCTAAAAGATCAAAATGCCAGTTAACCACGGAGTATTTATCATGAAAATAGCGGTAAAAAGTCTGGCGGGATACATGGCTCTCTTCACAGAGCTGTTTAGTACTAATAGAATCAAGATTGGTTTTTTCGAGAAGGCAACCAAGAGTGTGAAAAATGCGCCACTGTATTTCATGGTACTCTTGCATCACTTGTTGCTCCTTATTATGATTTCTACGGGAAACTTGAGACACTTTAAGCAATCTGTAACTTCTATTTGGCAGGTGAGCTTGTTACTATTATAACATAGTATTTGGGTTTTTGAAGGATAATTCTATAAAATCTAACTCAAATGTAAATTAATGATATTTTAATGATGATTCGAGGGACTATTATCACTAACACATTGAGATGCCGGGTGGAGGTGATGTCTTAAAGAAGTGGGGTTTAAATTGGAACCAAACAGAAGGAAAAGGAGAGAAAAAACCATGGTTGAGAAAAAAACGGCTACTGAAGAAAAAAATTTATCCCGGAGAGATTTTTTGCGCAACACCGGTATTTTGGCCGGAGGAGCTGTTCTCGGCACCGGTCTGTTAGCCGGTTGTTCAGACAGTGCCGCCCAAACGGCGGCTCCGCCTCTGGTTGAGCAAACCTGGGATTATGAAGCCGATGTCGTCATCATTGGTCTGGGGGGCGCAGGTGCCTCGGCCGCCATTGAAGCTCACGATGCCGGCGCCCAAGTTCTTGTTATCGAAAAGCAGGCGGAAAAGACCCATTACCCCAATACGAGAATGAGCGGCGGCGTATGGCACAACCCTGATCCAATGGGCGATAGGGCAGCCCGGGTTGAGTATATCAAAGCTATGATGAGCGGAGAAAATATTCCTTGGAAGAACGAAGGGGAGCAAGAACATGTATCAGGTGCAATGGCGGAAATGTTTGCCGACGGTATTATGGATGTAGAAAACTTCCTGATGACCCAGGCTCCTGATCTCGATTCCGCCGGCATGGCTCCCGGAGGTGAAGCCTCCTTCCCGATGTTCCCGAAGTTTAAGGAAGCCAAATACGGCAAAACCATCAATACTCGCTATAAGGATTTTCAGAATGCTGATGACAATGTCCCGGCTTATGAGCAGCCCAAAGAGCAGAAATCCGCAGGGGAAGCATTCTATTGGGCCCTTGTGGAAGAGGGAATTAAAGGAAAGCGTCCGGAAATTCAGATTTTATTCAGTACCCCGGCCAAAAAGTTAATTCAAGGGGAGAATGGTGAAATCCACGGGGTTATCGCTACCCAAGGCGATAAGGAAATCAAAGTTAAGGCGAAAAGAGCAGTCGTGCTGTCCAGTGGCGGATATGAATATAATCTCCCCATGCGCAGAGCTTTCCTGGAGGGTCCCGGAGTAACCGGCTGGGGATTTTACGGCTCACCGGATAATACGGGTGACGGCATTGAAATGGCTATCCTGGTGGGCGCCGGTCTGGTTAAAGTGGCTAAAGCGGCCTCCCGGATTGAGTCGGCTTTCCCCCACGGGAAAAACTGGGATGAAAAAGGCCTCAAAATGGGTTCCAACACCAGCGTAACCTCTTCGAAGAACAGTGTCATCGTCGATAACTTCGGCAAGCGCTATACTGATGAGCATATCATCACCGATTCCACACGGCCCTATCGTTATCAATTCTATAAAGAAGCCGTCCATTACGACCTCCTGACCATGAACTACCCCCGGATTCCCAGCTGGATCATCTTTGATGAAACCCGCAGAGCTTCCAGTCCTGTGGTAGGCACCAGCGGCTCAACCGTGGGTTATGGCTTCCTGCCTTGGAGTAAGGATAATTTAGATGCCATCGAACGGGGCTGGATCCTCAAAGCCGATACCCTTGAAGAATTAGCGGCCAAGATCAAAGCCGATCCGGAAAACCGTGAGCTTATTGATACGCAAACCCTGATCGACAATGTGAAGAAATTTAACGAATACTGTGCAGCCGGCACAGATAAAGACTTTGGCAGAACTCCCGCTACCATGGGTCCCGTTGAGAAACCGCCTTTCTATGCTATGAAGCTGTATCCGGGCGGACCAAACACCAAGGGCGGTATTGATGCCAATGCCAAGCGGGAGGCCCTTGATTGGAATGCCAAGCCCATTCCAAGGCTTTACACAGCCGGTGAAATATCTTCAGTCTTTAAGTTCACTTATCAAGCCGGCGGCAATTTGACCGAATGTATCGTCTGCGGACGGGTGGCAGGTAAGAATGCCGCCGGACAGACCCCTTGGTCATAAATTAAAAATAATCAGGGGATGAGGGCCAAAGCTTCCGGCCCTCTTTCCTGACCCGACTTTATCATCAAGGAGAATGGTACAATGGGAGACTATACACAAGCTGAGACAACACGGCAGACCCGGATTGAACTCCTCAACCTCCGTCCTGAAGAAGTGGATGCGGGAAAGGAGCTAGGGATGCAGGTCCGGGTGATCAGCGAGGCTAATGATGACCTTTTAGGCTGCAGGATTCAGGTCATGGATCTTTTTAATCATAGTGCAGCGGAAACCGAGTTGGCCCTTTTTGACGGGATAGGCAATGATACCTATGAATTTTCACTGCCGGCACCCCAGGAGCCTGGCGCATACACCTGGACCGTACTCTTTTCCAACCAGGAAAAAGAAGGCACTTCCTTTGCGGAAAGTTCCCTGCAATTCTCCTTTATCGTAAAGCCCCATCGGATCACCTTAAACGTCTGGGGGGTGCCCTCTCCGGTGGCTCAGGGTGAAACCTTCAAGGTCAGTATTGGCGCCAAATGCTCTGCCGGTTGTTCCCTGGCAGGCCTGCCTTTAGTCATAGAGGACGACAATCATCGTGTGGTTTGTGGACATTTAGGGGAAGCAGTCTTGCCCCAGACCAATGGAGTCTATTGGACAGAACAAGCGCTCACCGCGCCGGAAGAAGAAACTCTCCATAAATGGGTGATCCAATGCTGCACACAGGAACTGAAGATTCAGCACCACACTCAGCCGGAGACTTTTTTATGCCGTACCACCAGGCCCACTGAACACAAAGTCATGATTGAGGTACTCGACAAATATGAGCGAACCCCCATTGCCGAAGCCTATGTGATGCTGGGCTTATACAAAGCAACCACCGATGCCAATGGCGTGGCCGTATTAGAAGTACCTGAGGGCAGGCAGGAATTGTATGTGACCAAAGATGATTTCTTGTCTTTTCAGACTTCCTTTGTGATCAGCGAAGGAATCGAGATCAAGGCAGAGCTGGAGTATTGCCCGGTATTGTAGCCAAAAGAAAATCTTCATTCCTAAGGAGTGGTTAAACTGAAAAGACAGAATCAATTGCGGATGATGGCACTTATCATCATGTTTCTGGTTATCGGCGTGATGGCCGGATGTTCAAACACTGCGGATACTCCGCCCCAAACCGCGGATAGCGCACAAACGCCAGGGCCGCCGACCACAGGGGAACCCACTGCACCGGCGACGGACACCAAGGATTGGTGGACACCGGATATGGACTGCGCTCTCTGCCATTCCAGCAATGTAGAATCTATGCAGAACACCAAGCTCACCATCTCGGTTCATGCTCAGGAAGGGCAAAACTGTGTGGATTGCCATGGTTTGGCAACCCTTCAGGAAGCCCATCAAGGCGCCACAACAGTCCCCGGCAATATCACCGTAAGAATGCCCAAAGAGATGTGCTTCCAGTGCCATGGTTCCTATGAAGAGCTGGCCGCTCTTACGGCAGACAGCACCGTACTGCCTAAGAAAGATGGCGGTTATGCCAATCCCCATGTTCGCCCCAATGAAAACCATGATGCTGATGTAGAGTGCTATAAATGCCATAAAATGCATAAAGAATACGACAACAGGGCCGAATGTTTAAGTTGTCATCATACGGGCGAGCTTACTTGCTACACATGCCACTGATCTACAAACGCAAAACAGAGTCAGGACTATCTCCAAAATGGAGATGCCTCACTCTGTTTTTATTTCTCAACGGAAGCGTTTCTCAATGGAAGCTATTGTTAACGTAAATTCCCATCTATCTATTCCAGTTCAAAAGGTACAATATAGATCTGTCCGCCTATTTTACGGGCTTTAATCAACTCGCAGTGTCTTAATATGGCAATCTGTTTATCGAGCTCCCATTCCTTGAGGTTATACAAAGCCATCAACTCAGGCCGGGTAAGCTTTCCGCTCTCCTTAATTCGGTTATACATAGTGGATTGGAGCTCGGTAAGCCCATCGGCCCCGCTCTCTCCGGAGAGCTGGCGATGGGTTTTGGCGGAATGGACTGCGGCTACATCACAGGATTTTGGCGGCTGCAGAGCACCTATATAGCAATCTTCACAAAGGATCTTGCCTCGATGTTCAAAGCTTTCACCGTCAGGGATGAGATCACCGCATCGTTCACAATTCATAGAGCACTCCTCCTAAATAAAAATTAATATATAACCTAAATATAATAATTAAACATTTTCAAGGAAATTCCTTCAAAATTCAGACAACTATTCGAGGTAATTTGCTTTCCATAGCTATTCCCAGCCTAGGATGGTAAAATAATCTATACGCTTATTGTCATATTCTTAACTGACATACTCTTAATTGTCCAAAGAAAGTAACGAGGAGAAATCTCTATGAGTATTACGATTGCCAATCAATCCGACGTCTTTAAATTTGCTCTTGTGCTCTATGACTATCTCATGCAAAAGGGAGAAACGAAAGAAGCTCATGATTTGAGCTTATTAGCAGACTCCTGTTATAGCAATGATGGGTACGCTCTCAAGGCTCATCTCCAGGCTTTCCGACAAATACAGGAAAAAGGGCAGACCTTGCCTTTTCAGTACCAGCGTGCTCTTGAGGAAGCCATAGCCTATCTTGCCCAAGAACTGAAGGTTAGGAAAGCCAAGGAGGTCCCGGAAGGCTTCCGGGCTGTTGTGGATACTGGAGAGTGCCGGGAAAACACGGCAAAGGCTCAGGAATTCCAGGAATTCCAGGAATTTCAGGAATTTCAGGAATTTCAGGAAATTGAACTAAAACTCAAGGTGCCCGATCCCCAGCTGGGGGAGAGGATACTTCAGGATCCTTTAGTCAGGGAATTAAGCCGGGATTTCCAGCTCCGGGTCAGGGAATATGAGACAACTTATTATGACACCCCCAGCCGCCTGCTCATCAATCATCAGGTATGTTACAGAATACGGAATTTCGCAGGGATGTATATCGCCGCTATCAAAGGATTCGGTTCTTCCCAGCAGGGGCTGTCCATAAGAAGTGAATGGAATCGGCAGCTGCCGGAGAATGCCCCCACTCTGGAACCTTTTCTGGATCTGGCCATCGGCCGGGAGTTAGAGAGCCTTATTAAAGATGAAGAACTTCTCCCCATATTCTGCACCCGCTTTAAACGCAGCACCCTTGAGCTCACCGGCCAGGAGGGCAGCCGCATTGAGTTAGCTCTGGATATCGGAGAGATCGAAGCCAGCAGCAGCAGGGACCCTATCTGCGAGCTTGAACTGGAACTTAAAAGCGGTCAAATGGAGGATGTCGTGAGATTAGGAGAGACCCTTTGCCAAGCCTACCGGTTAAAGCCTGAAGAACAAAGCAAATATCAACGGGGCCTAATGCTTGCCGGACTCATGTTCTCGGAAATTTAAGCTTCGCAGCAACAGAATTTTCCCTGCGCTTACGTCTATATATTTGGCAAGCGCAGTAAATTGTCTGAGGAGGAGCTTATGAAGAAACTAACTAAAATGGCGGGGATCGTTGTCCTCGGCTTGTCATTAATCATAACGGGCTGCTCCGCTTTTCCCGGTCAAAGCAAGGGCGATCCGCAACCCGCCGATCAGCCAGGAGCAAAGGAGCCCGGTTCTGCTGATTTGACTGACGAACAAAAGAGTAAAGCTAAGGAAAAGATCGAAGCTGCTCTGCATGCCAATCAGGAAATTTTCCAGATCACCTGGTCTCCGGACCAGGAGCAAGTGCTCTATATCCAGCCCGGCGGTGCCAATAAAAAGGGCCTGGATGAAGCTTACCTTTGGCAGATCGGGAAAGAAGAGGCTCAGTTTGTCAGGGATGTTCAGCCCACAGTCCGCAGCTTATCCTGGTCTCCTGACAGCAAGCACTTTATAATCAGCGAGAAATTGGCTGAAGGGGCCATTAACAGCATTGTCAATGCTGAGACCTTGCAGGAAAACCCTTTTAAACCCAAGAGCATGGATACCCCTGTCTGGAAACCGGACAGCACCGCCATTGCTTACGGCAATGAATTCCATGAGTATGGTGAAACCTGGGGCTTTCTGGAGATCTATACACTGGGCGATCAGGACAGCGACTATCTCTGGAAAGCCAGGAACATTTACTATCGGGTAGAGTCCTGGGATCAGGAGGGGAATATCAACTATACTGAGGAAGATATTCCCGGGCAGAAAGCCCAGAAGAAGAGCACCCAAAACATCCGCCCCGGCATCTCCGGCGTCCATCTGGGAGATACCAGAGAACAAGTGATGGCAGCCTTAGGCAAGAACTATCAGGAAACCGCACCCAGCGGAGAGGTAGGGCATTTTCCTGAGCCGGTCTACCGTTGGGATTATGAGGGCATCAAGATCTTCATCGGGGCGGATTCAGGGAAAGTCTTGGAGATCAATGCCACTTCCCCTCAAGCCGTTACTGATTTAGGTGTTAAGGTGGGAGATAAAGCGGAAAAAGTATTCGCCGCCTACCGCTCTAAGTATGTAGAGCCGGAAAGCATTCATGGCGGAACTCTTTATGGCATCTTCAAGGTGGAAGGCGCCGCCGCCTTAGCGTTTAATTTTGATACGGACCCCGCACAGTATCCGCGGCAAATCAAGCCGGATCATAAAGTGACAGGAATGGTCTTAACCTATCCCGAAATCATGGATGATTCGTTCTGAGCAGTCAGGATATTCCGCAGCGCCCCGTTGAACCACATACGGATTACGTACCGACCTGGCTGAACGGCCAGGTTTTCTTTACACTTTCAGAAAGTATAACTTCGTTGCATACTTTCCTCCAGTATAAGGGCAACCAACGACTTCGCCTTTCTGGATGCGTGATTAGAAGGCACGGCGAAGCCGGGTTTTCTTTATAACATATCCTGCCTGTTTTGGGTAAACTAAAGGACAGACAGGAAAAAGCTTAAACGATTCGAGGGGAAATGACTATGCCAAGCCTAACTTTTCAAGAAATCGACAATCACCTCATGAATGATAATAAACCGTCAAACTTTATAATAGAATTAAACAAGACAGGAATAATTGAGACTGAATATCCTTTTACCCTGCTGGGGGCGCTGCAGGATACCCCTCAATCCCCGCGGCATCATCCTGAGGGCAGTGTTTGGAATCATACCCTGATGGTTCTGGATAACGCGGCGGAGAGAAAACATCTCAGCAGCAACCCCCAGGTGTTGATGTGGGCGGCCTTGCTCCATGACCTGGGCAAAGCCCCCACCACCCGTATGCGCAAAGGGCGCATCACTTCCTATGATCATGATGCAGTGGGAGAGAAGCTGGCCGGCCAATTCCTCCGGGAATTAACCCAGGATGAACGATTCATCCACCAAGTAGCCAAAATGGTCCGCTGGCATATGCAGATTCTCTTTGTCGTCAAAGGCCTGCCCTTTGCCAATGTTAAAAAAATGGCCGCGGAAGTCTCTATTGAGGAAATAGCCCTGCTTGGTTTTTGCGACCGTTTAGGAAGAGGTGAAATGACTCCGCTAAAAAAGCAGGAAGAAGAGCGAACCATAGAGAAGTTCTTAGTACGGTGTATGGAAATACTTCAAGATTAAAGGAGATTTGTAAAATGCGCGAATTTAAAGAGATTACCCCGGAACAATTTGTACATAGCCCGTTTCAGCTTTTGGACAAAGAATGGATGCTGATCACCGCTGGCATAGATGAAAAAGTCAACACCATGACAGCCTCCTGGGGCGGTCTTGGGGTACTGTGGAATAAAAATGTCGCTTATATTTTTATCCGCCCCACACGCTACACCAAGGAATTTGTGGATGGTTCCGCCACCTTGTCCCTATCCTTTTTCCCCGGCTCTTACAAAAAACAACTGGGTTATTTGGGCCGGGTATCCGGGAGAGATGTGGAGAAGATTAAAGAATCCGGCTTGACCGTGCTCAAAGCCGGTGATGGAACTCCCTATTTTGAAGAAGCAACCATGACACTCTTTGGCAGGAAGCTCTATGCCCAGGAACTAAAACCTGAGTGCTTTAGCGTGGAGGGCCTGGATGAAAAGAACTATCCCCTCAAGGATTATCACACCATGTATGTAGTCGAGATCGAAAGAATTCTTGTCGAAGCATAAGTATTAAAAAACAGGATCATCGGGGAGGAGTTCACATCATGAGTAGGCAAAGAGGTGGATGGAGAAGAGGTTTCGTGATTCTTGCGTCAATTTTGTGTTTGTTTTTATTAACGGCTTGCCACAAAGAATTGCCCGCTCTGTCCAGCAAATTTGAGCCGGTTAAGGTTGAGGAAAAGGCTAAAAGCGTCATCGCCCTGGTGAACGACAGGGACGGCCAGGCCATGCGGGAGATGGGTACAGAAGAAATTAAAGCGAGTTTAACTGACGAGGCGATGCAGCCTGTTTATGATGCCCTGGCAAAAGCGGGGGCTTTCCAGGAGATCAAGGACATTCAATTGGCCGGCAATACGGATGCCGCCGGGCAGGAGTACGGGGTCTTTGTGGCTAAAGCTGTTTATGAGAAAAAAAGCTTTATTGTTACCATCACCTTTACACCGGATATGAAGCTGTCCGGACTGTTTTTTAAATAAGTGGCAGGTTGTTAAGAGTAACCTACGAAAGGATAAACCATGATCAAGATCACGGGGCAATACAATCACGCTTTGGTCTTTACCGGGACGATGGAGGCAGGAGCCGCCCAACAGATCGAAACCTTATGCGATCAAGAATTTGTCAGGGACAGCAAGATTCGCATCATGCCTGATGTTCACAGCGGTGTGGGATGTACGATTGGCACGACCATGACCATTAAAGATAAAGTGGTGCCTAATCTGGTCGGTGTGGATATCGGGTGCGGCATGGAAGTAACCCGGCTGGAAGACTCACACCTTGAGCTGCAAAAGCTGGATAAGCTGATCTATGAAAAGATTCCCAGCGGCTTTAATATCCGCAGCCGGGAGCACCGTTTTCATGAGAGTATTGATTTGGATGATCTCAAATGCAAGAGGGAAGTCAATTTAACCCGTGCCCGCAGAAGCATCGGTACCCTGGGCGGGGGCAATCACTTTATCGAGGTCAATCAGGACAGCCGGGGGATTTACTATTTGGTGATTCACTCCGGCAGCCGCCATTTAGGCAATGAAGTAGCCAAGCTGTATCAAGAGGAGGCTTACCGGGCTTTAAATAAGTCCACCAAGGCCGATATCGAAGAACTGATCTCCGCATTGCAAGCCGCGGGGCGGGATAAAGAGATCCCTAAAGAGGTCAAACGGAAAAAGGCCGAGGTCCTAACAGATATTCCCCAGGCTTTAGCCTATGCCTCCGGAGCCCTTTTTCAGGACTATCTCCACGATATGAAGATTGTCCAGCAGTTTGCGGCCTTAAACCGGAAAGCCATGGCGGATGAACTGCTTAAAGGGATGAAGCTCAAGGCCGTGGATCAGTTCACGACCATTCATAATTACATCGATACGGAGAAGATGATTCTGCGCAAAGGCGCAGTTTCAGCCCAAAAGGATGAACGGCTCCTGATTCCCATCAATATGCGGGACGGCAGCCTGATCTGCATCGGCAAAGGCAACCCGGACTGGAACTATTCAGCACCCCACGGAGCCGGCCGCCTGATGAGCCGCTCCCAAGCCCGCAGTTCCCTGACCTTGACCCAATATAAAGAGATGATGCAAGGGGTATTCTCCACATCAGTCACTAAAGCAACCTTGGATGAATGCCCCTTGGCTTACAAGCCCATGGAAGATATCCTCAAGAACATCCAGGATACGGTGGTGATCGTGGCTCAGATTAAGCCGGTTTATAATTTTAAAGCAGCGGATTGAACGATACTTCAGTTCAGTATAAAGTAAAGCCATGAAAAGTTAAGCCATGATTGGGAGAACTATCCTTCCGATCATGGCTTTTTACGTTCACTTGCTTATTAATATAATGATGGAACAAAAAGACATAACCTATCTTGACATCGGGAGAAAATAGTGTATTATTGTATTAAGAATTTAATACAATAATACACTGAGACAAGAGGTGAGACCATGTCATGGGATTTAAAAACGGACAGACCGATTTACACCCAGTTGATCGAGCAGATTCAGCTGAAGATTTTCTCCGGAGCATACCCGCTGGGGTCAAAACTGGCTTCGGTCCGGGATATGGCCCAAGAGGCGGCTGTTAACCCCAATACCATGCAAAGAGCTTTAGCCAAAATGGAAGAGGACGGATTGATTATAACCCACCGCACCAGCGGTCGATCGGTAACGGAGGATGCGCATATGGTAGAGATGGCCAAAACCCAGATAGCCAAAGAACAAATTGCTGAATTTCTGGAAAAAATGAAAATGATGGGCTTTGAGCAAAAAGAGATCCTGACCATCATCAACACTATGGCAGAGGAGATGAAGAAATGAACCCAATCCTGGAATGCAAGGGGCTGACCAAGAAATACGGCACCAAGGTGGCCCTGAACGCGATCGACTTAACTTTGGAACGGGGTCAGATCGTGGGCCTCTTAGGACCTAACGGCAGCGGAAAAAGCACCCTGATCAAACTGGCCAATGAGCTGCTCACCCCAAGCGGCGGCGAGATTCTGATCAACGGCAAAAAACCGGGTCTGGAGACCAAGAAAATCATCTCCTACCTTCCGGAAAAAACTTACCTCAATGATTGGATGAAAGTTCACGAAATCATCGAGTTCTTCCAGGACTTTTACGAGGATTTCAAGCCTGAAAAGGCCTTCGAGATGTTGAAAAACCTCAGCATCAATCCTCATGACCGGCTTAAGACCATGTCCAAGGGCACCAAAGAAAAAGTTCAGCTCATCCTGGTCATGAGCCGTGAAGCAGATCTTTATCTCCTGGATGAGCCTATCGGCGGAGTGGACCCGGCAGCCCGGGATTATATCCTGAAAACCATCCTCAGCAACTACAATGAAAAGGGGACTGTTCTCATCTCCACCCACCTTATCTCCGAAATTGAAAATATCCTCGATTATGTTGTCTTTATCAATCAAGGTCAAGTTGTCTTGACCTCCACAGTGGATGAAATCCGCAGTGAAAAAGGCAAATCCGTCGATGCCTTATTCCGGGAGGTGTTCAAATGCTAAGTAAGTTGATGAAATATGAGTTGAAAGCTACAGGAAGAGTTTTCCTGCCCTTATACCTGGCTTTATTGGTCTTCGCCCTGATCAACCGCTTTATGCTGGGGGTAAGTGCCAGCCACCAATGGCAGACTCCGGCAGTGATCAGTATGGCCGTTTATATTTTTATCATGGCCGGTATCTTTGTTATGACCTTGATTATGACCATCCAGCGCTTCTATAAGAATCTTCTCTCCGAAGAAGGCTACCTGATGTTCACTCTCCCCGTCAAGTCCTGGCAGCACATTGTCTGCAAGATGCTGATCTCCATGTTTTGGTTGGTGTTCAGTTTCTTCGTGGCCATGCTCTCCATCATCCTCATCGCTTTTAAAGCAGGGGACTGGCAGCACATTATGAGGGAGCTGACACAATTCTTTGGCACCCTATGGGGTTATCTGGGCACTTCGATTTATTTGTATTCCCTCGAGGCTGTGATCGGCATCTTCCTCATTCTGGCATCGGCTATTTTAATCCTCTACGCCTCGATTGCTGTTGGCCACCTGTTTAATCAGCACCGTATTCTGGCCTCCTTTGCCGCCTTTATCGGGCTCAATACCTTAACCCAAATCATCAGCATGGCGATTGGTTTTGCGATTGGGCATGGTAACGTCTGGAATATCCCCCCGGGGAATTTTCTCACCATGCATACGGAGCTCCACCTTTTCATTGCCTTCATACTGCTTGAGTCGGCACTGATCACGGCCGCTTACTTCGCCATCACCAATACTATTTTGAAGAAGCGTTTAAATCTTGAGTGATTTGGAGTTGTAACCGAGACCATTGTGTCTCGGTTTTTCTTAAATACTCCCCTATGGAGGGGCTTGTTCATTAAAATTGCCTTTTTGGCAAATTTACGAAGCTTGCTGAGTCATTTCCAAAACTGCCGGATTTTTAAACTGAAGAGGACGGGACACGCTTTTTCCGAAAGTAGAGTAGTAAAGCAAAGACCAAAGCCCCTAAGGCATCCAGGATAATATCCGTCATGGTATCATGGATGCCTACCCCTTGATAGAGGGTGCCAAAGGTGCGGTCCATAGTATATTCATAGATCTCCCAGACCCCGCCGGCCGCCAAAGAGAAGGAAAAGGCAAACAGGGCGGCCAGGAGCCTGCTCCTGCTTGAATCTTGCTTTTGACTGCTATCAAGGAACAGCAGCAGCAAGAAGCCCATCTGAGCAAAGATGAAGCCTGATGCACCATGGAGCATCTTATCCCACCACCAAAACACATCATACATGCGGTTGGCGGTGCCTAAAAACATGGAAGCGTAAAGAAATAAAATCAGCGCGGTGAGAAATCCCCGGGGGATGGTCAGCTTGTATTTAGTCTCTAAAAGGAAGGGAATGGACATCAAGAGCAAGGTCAGCAGGCACATTCCCGTGGCTAGCCAATTTAAACGGGCAAGATGCAGGAAAGTCACCGGGACAATGGTAAAGCATAACACGATATAAAGCCAAAAGACCAAAGGTCGGGTTCTTTTCATGATTTTCTCCTTAAGCAGCTTCTTGATAATGCAGTTCATAATGGCTATAATTTCCTTAGAGCAGGAATTTAATTCTCGAATTGAAGCAGGAGACCTTGTTCCTGCTTTTCTTTTTGAGAAAGGCCTCATTTTGCTTAGTTTTCTTTCACAAAAGGAAGTGGAACGATAGAATTATGGCGTATGCTCACAGAAAATCTAGTTAGACTAAGCTGTAGAAAGCTCTGAAAGATGAGTGTAAAAACAACGCCAGGATTCTTAAGAAGGGAGCAGCTTATGAATCAAGTTTTGATAAAAACCCACCAACTCACCAAACGCTATGGCGATGTCCCAGTGGTGAATCAGTTGAATCTCGAGGTAAGGGCAGGGGAGATTTTTGGCTTTCTTGGCCCCAATGGGGCGGGGAAAACCACCACCATCAAAATCCTGACCGGACTTATGGAACCCAGTGAAGGGGAAGCCTTAATCTGCGGTTATGATATTCGCAAGCAGCCTACCCAAGCCAAAGCCCTGATGGCCTATGTCCCCGATCAACCCAAATTATACGGCAAGCTCTCGGCCTGGGAATTTCTGAAGCTCATCGGCGATCTTTATCAGATACCTAAAGATGTGGCCGGAAAAAGAGCCGAGATGCTGATGGAGATGTTTGGACTGCTGGACAGAGCCGATGAACTTTTGGAGGGATATTCCCACGGGATGCGCCAGAAGGTGGTGCTGGCTTCCGCCCTGATCCACCAACCGAAAGTCATCCTCCTGGACGAACCCACCGTAGGCCTGGATCCGGCCAGCGCCCGTCTCCTCAAGGACGTATTGCAGGAATTGGCACACCAGGGAGCGGCGGTTTTTGTCTCCACCCATATCCTGGAGATTGCCGAAAGAATGTGCCACAGGGTGGGCATTCTGCAAAAAGGAAAACTGATCGCTCAAGGCAGCCCGGAGGAATTGCGCCAAAACGTCGGCCATGGGGGAGAAAGCTTAGAAGATATTTTCCTGGAGCTGACCGGAGGTCATGAAAATGAGGAATTGATCAAAAGCCTGGAGGAGGGACGAGCGTGAAAATCCTTTTACCGCCTCCTATGGAAACACCGCCGCCGCCCCAATCCTTCTTTCAGGACTTCATCCTCCTCCTCAAAAATCAATTTCGGGTGTCCTGGAACAAATTTCGCCATCGCCCCAAAAGCGCCCTGCTGCTTTATGCCCTGCTGCTCTTTTTCCTAGTAGCGTTCATCTCCTCCATGGGTTACCTGGCTTATGGAGCTTTGGGCTCGATTTCCTATGAAGTGGTGGAGGGATTTCTTTCCCTGCTCTTTTTAGGCGGATTGGTCGGTCAGATATTCTTCGGCATTACCGCCGCTTTTGCCGCCCTGTATATGTCGGAGGATTTGGAGCTGCTCTTCATCGCTCCCGTATCCTTGAAAGCCGTCTTTGCGGTCAAATCCCTCAGCGTTATCGCCAGCAACTTTTTAACAGCACTTCTTTTCGTGTTTTTGCCGGGGATGTTTTATGGATTGTTCTTCCAGGCCGGTCCTGCCTTTTACATCCTTGTCCTCCTGGTGGGGCTAGGTCTCATGATCATCGGCACAGCGATTGCCGAGCTGCTGAATTTAATCGTCATGCGCATCGTTCCTCCCCACCGCAGCAAAGAAGCCGTAGGCTTCATCGGAGCCTTGGCGGGTATTATGATCGCCTTGCTTTTCCAGATTCCCAATCTGCTCCTGGGCAGGGGAGAGCAATTTGACATGACCTCCTGGCTGGCTGGCAATGAGCAGGTCCTCGGCCTGATGCATCTCTTTCCCTGGGGATGGGGCTCCCAGGCCCTAGTAGCCGGTATGTCGGGAGACTTCTTAGTGGGGCTGAGCTGGAGCCTGCTCCTGCTCGCCGTGGGGATCGGACTCTTTCTCCTGGCCTTTAATCTCCTGGAACAGGGGTTCCGCCGGGGCTTTATCTCCCTGAGTCAGGGTGAAGGGGGCCGCCGGCGCACCAAAAACCGGAAAAGAGCCTTGCCTGACCAAAGTGCACCCGGTCGGACCTCAGCAAAAACTTCCCAGGCAGCTCTTCAAGGAAGGGCGGATACCACTCTGCAGGGGATATTTTCGCTGCTCCATGCAGAACCTGTCGCCAAAACCTCTCCCTTGGCAGGGATGTGGGCTGTGGCCAAAAAGGATCTGCTTTACCTGAAGAGAGATACCCGGGAGTGGTTTGGCTATCTGACTCCTTTGATCATCATGGCTTTTTTTATCGCCCAATACCTCTTTGTTCGCACACCAGGCTCCGAATCCTCCTTGGTCACGGTTTTTATCATGTACACGATCATGTTCAGCGGCAACATGGCTCTGCTCTCCTTTGGCCGGGAAGGAGAATCCGATTGGCTTTTGAACAGCGTTCCCCTGGGAGGCTGGCCGGTGGTATTAGGAAAACTGCTGGCGGCAGTCTTGCCCACCTTGGTCCTCATGGAGGCTCTCCTGGTGGGAACCGCCCTGGCCATCGGCTTAAGCACCACGATGATCCTGGCTCTAGCCTTCGGCGCCATCTTTCTATCGCTGGGCTCCAGTGCCATTGGTCTCTTTTATTCCATTAACTATTCCCGGTTTAACCCGGAAAACCCTCAGCAGCGGATTTCCCCGGGAGCATCCATGTTCATGTATCTGGTCAATATGATCTTCGTCCTCTTGCTGGCTTTGGGCATCCTCTACGTGTTCCGTCCGGTGGAATTAGTGACCTTCCTGCAGGCGCTTCCTCCCGTAACCTACGAAGGCGGCTTTTGGTCAGGTGTTCTCTATGTCCTGTATCTTCTGAGCCGGCCGATTCTCTGGCCAACCTGGGCGCGGCTGGTTATCGGCATCCCCGTTACCGCCGCTATCTGGGCGGTGATGTTCTTTGGCTTTATGGCCGCTACCGTGAGACAAAGCCGCAAAGGCTTCCGGGTGGAGATCGTTACCACGAAAAAGAAGCAAAAAACACGGAAGAAAAAATAGAGGTAAAGCAGAGGTGTTGAGCCCATGCCCATAGAGCCGTTGCTGACCATTCAAGACTATGAACAGCTGAACCAACTTCTCCAGGAACAAAAAACCGCAATTCTCTACTTCAGCAGCCCCAACTGCAATGTCTGCCACGCCCTTTTGCCCAAAGTGTTGAAGGTGGCACAGGCTTACAAGATTCCCGTAGGGCAAATCAACACTCAGGAATTTAAGGAAGGAGCGGGGCAGCTCCTGGTCTTTACCGTACCGACGCTGCTGATTATGTGCGAGGGAAGAGAGGTGCTCAGAGAGAGTCGCTTCATAGACCTGCAAAACACAGCCCGGATTCTGGAATCCCTCACCGAAGAGATCTAGATACCTAGCATTATAAGCTTATCTAATATATAATGAGGTGTAATACTTTAAATCCCGTATGATTCCGGGTGTCTAAAGATGCCTGTAGCATGAAAAAATAGTAGAGTAGCCCTGATAACTAAAGAAATTGAGGTGAAGCCATGATTACTTTCGGAATGATTACACCGACCGTAGCCATTATCGTCTTGGTGATTGCGCTGCTTATTTTTGGTCCCGGCAAGCTTCCCGAAATTGGGAAGGCCATGAATAAGGGATTAAAGAATTTTAAACGTGAAATCAACACCGTCGATGCGGAAATTGTCAGCGAAGAAAAGAACGCCGATCCCAAGGAAAAGACAGAAGAGTAAAAGACAGAAGATAAGAGAGACGTTTTGGCTCCTCCAGGGGACAGCCAAAACGTCTCTCTTTAAACCAGAGCAAGTATAAATTATTTTGTCAGTACAGTTGCCTAGCTCACCCGGAGCTATTTCCTTAATAGGAAGGTTTAGTTGAGTCAGACCGGCTCATACTTTCTTGTCGTCTGGTCGGGCAGGGTAGTTTCTGCAGTGGCCGGCACGGAAGAGGGCGGAGGAGGCACCGTCTCCAAGGAGGAGGAAGGTGTCTGCTCCGGAGAGGAAGCAGAGGCGGGCCTTGAGGTTAGGAGCTGAGATTGTGGTTGGTCGGCCGGAGCCGTTCCGGCAGTGCCACACCCAGTAAGACCAAAGGAAAAACCGATCAGGAAAAGGGATAGGGTAAATAGGGTGATACCTTGAGGATTACTTTTTTTCAACTCCTGTCACTCCTTTCGTGCTCACGTAGCGCGCTTCATCTAAACAGTGAAAAGCTTAAGCCGGTAAATTCCAATAAACCCGCGACATGAGCGCCGCGGGTTTATTGAGGTGTTTAGTGTGCTTCCCGCTTGGCTGATTCCAGATCCGCTCTGGTCAGAGCCGCCAGCAGCAGTCCGATGCCCCGATAAAAAGGCTGGTGCGACTCGCCGGCTAATTTGGTCCCGAACTCAGGCAGCCAGACAGAGAGGTGTTCAATCAAGAAGGCCTTGGCTTTTTGCAAGTAAACTTCCGCATCTTCCCCGCCGGCACCGGCCCGGGACAGCAGGTAATACATAAACTCCAGCTCAATGGCGGCATGGTCGGGAAGTTCGGCGTAATCAAGCGTCATCTCTAGACCCTCGGAACCCAGAGCAGCCTCCATAGCTGCGGACGTTGGTCCCATCAGGTTTTTTTGTCCTTCCAGGGGTCGTTGTTTGTCAAAAAACGATTCATAAGGCGGGCAAACAGGAGGTGTCGGTCCAACAAATAAGCGATTATATTCCACCCTAAGGTCCAAAAGAACTTCTTCCCGATTATCGCCGCTGCCGAGCACAGCATTGAGGATATCTTTAGTCAATTCCTCACCCTCGGCACCGAGGAACTGACGGCTGGCCGCTAATAATTGTTGGGAGCTATCGTGCTGTGCCAAGGCCGTAAAAAGGTTTGCCGTCGGCTCATAGAGAGTCAAGGCTAAAAATTGATACATGATCGTCCGGGCAATTCCCGGGGCGGCATAGGTTTGGCCGTTGATCATTCCGCTGCACCGCTTGTCAGGTTTTTGCCGCCTAATGCTCGCTGCTTCCCGGCCACAGCAGCTTTACTGCTGTGAGGGTCAATGTTCATCACTAAACCTACACCATAGGTAATGATCAAGGCCACCAGGGAAAGAACACCTACGGTAATGGCGATTTCATTTAGCGTGGGGGCGTAAGCCGTCATGGCGGTAAAGGATGACTTGCCGGCTTCGAAGAATTGACCTGAGCTTTGCACAAAGCGTCCTGTAGAGACTCCCGGTTGGTCGGCAATATTCAGCACCATAAAACCGGGGAGAATAATGTTGATTCGTTTCAGGAAGACCGCGGCCATGACCAGGAATCCGGCAACAGCAAGCCAGCCGGGGGAACGGTTAGTGGCTTTGTTGCTGAGAATGAATAAAGGAACAGCCATACCGACAATCAATTCAATCCATAACAGGGGAGCGAACTTGCCGGTCAGGATCATTAACGCAGCCTCTGCCTGGACTGTTCCACCTGAATAAACAAGGGTGAACAAATCGCAGAAGAGCAGGAAAAGGTCAAGGATAACAAAGCCGATGAGGATTTTGGCCAGGGTACCCACATTCTCTTGATCCAAACCGGGTATACCGGCTTTTCTGCCCAAGTAGGCGATAATCAGAAGAACGCCGATTCCGGATACAACGGCGGAAGAGATGAAGATAGGCGCCATCAGGGCAGTATCCCAATAAGGTTTACCAACCTGCAGACCAAAGATCCAGGCGGTGATAGAGTGAACCAGTAAAGCAATCGGCAAAGAGAAGATAGCCGCTCTGGCTAAAACACGCTCCCGCTTTTCCTCGGTTTCGCCCCGCCACTTCTTGCTGAAGAAAATCCAGCATTCATAAAGGCCGATACATAAATAGATGCTGATAACCAGGAAATCCCAAGCGATCGGGGAAGTGTAGCGTCCGCCGAAGACAATATTTAAAACACGTTCAGGATGTCCGACATCGGCCATAATCATTGCGGCGGCGCCGATGATACAGGCCACGGCGACGACGATACCGACAGGGGCCACACTTTTTAGCTTCTCAATTTTCAGGACATAGGCCGAGGAAGAGACGATAAGTCCTCCGGCGCTTAAACCCACCAGGAAAGCAAAGGTTATGATATAGAGTCCCCAGGAGACGGAGTTATACATTCCGGTAACGACAAGACCGTTCATGAGCTGGTTAATATAGAAACCAAAACCGAGCAGCCCGACGGCCAGGAAGATGAACATCCAAGTGCGGCGAGTTTTTGCAGCATTATTCACCATAGTAGCCACTCCTTTCCAGAGTAGTGGGTTTCAGCTTGCGGCGCGGCGGCACATAGAAAACCTGAGGGTGAGTGCCGATATCTTCCAACAAAGGCTTGGCCCCACGCTCTCTCATCAATCTGCTCATCTCACTGGCGGGATCATTCAAGTCCCCAAACACCCGGGCTTTGGCAGGACAGCCGGCAACACAGGCGGGTTCCTCTCCCAGTGTCGTTTTCTCTTGACAGAAGGTGCATTTTTCCACCACACCTTTGGGACGGTCGGGCACCCGTGCATCACCAATATGGTCATCCTCAAAGGCAGGTACGTGTTGAGGCGTTCCCCAGTTAAACACCCGGGCGTTATAGGGGCAGGCAGCCATACAAGTCCGGCAGCCGATACATTTCTTGTAATCCTGACGGGTGATACCGTTGTCATCTTTATAAGTGGCCCCAGTAGGGCAGGCCCGGACACAAGGCGCGTTTCCGCAATGCATGCACGCCGTGGGCTGATAGGTTAATTCCGGCTGCCCGTCCAGGCCCATAGCCGGAGAATCTCCGTATTCGCTGTGGCCATTGCTGAGAATGCGGTTCCACCAGTTTCCCAATCCCACATTATTCTCCATTTTGCAGATAACCGCACAGGTCCAACAGCCAATGCAGCGTTCCTGATCGATCAACAGACCCAATCGTTTGCTCATCTTCTATACCCCCTTAACCTGAACTAAAGTTGAATTAAGAGAGTGTCCGTAGGCCAGGGGATGGGTATAGTCATTGCTAAGGACGCTGGAGCTGTATCCTTGCTGCAACCACCAGCCGTTAGGCATGGATACAACGCCTGGAAGAATCCCCGAGCTTACATGGGCAGCTGCCTTAACTGAACCCCGATCATTAAATATTTCCACCAGATCGCCGTCTTTAATGCCCCGTGCTGCGGCATCCTCAGTGCTGATGGTCACCCAGCCTTTAGGATAAATTTCGGAAAGCCAGGGCATCAGAGCATAGGTGCTGTGGACCTTGGTCCGAATCTTATTGGCGACAAGGCTTAGCGGGTATTTTTTAAATAAATCCGGAGCTGTAACCGCGGATTCTTCCGGTGGGTAATACTCAACCATCGGTTCAAACCCCATGTCTTCCCAGCGGGAAGCATAAAACTCAAAGCGTCCGGAAGCAGTTTTAAAGGGAGTATCCTTAAAGAAAGTGAAGGGTGGCTTCTCCCATTTAACTTTGTACTTGTTCAGTTTGGGATCGCTCCAAATCCAAACCGGTCCGCTCTTGCGCAAGCTTTCAACGGTCAATCCGGTGGGTTCCATAATCATATCAATAAACTCTTCTTCGGTCTTATCGAAAACTTCCCCGAAGCCCAAACGTTTGGCAAGCTCAGTGTAAATCCAGGTATCGGATTTAGCTTCCATAAAGGGTTCGATGGCTTTGTCCATTAAGTGATAGTAGTAAGAGCGGGAAGCACACATGATGTCATAGCGTTCAAACAAGGTTGCGACAGGCAGCACGATGTCGGCCAGAGCAGCGGCATCACCGAAGAAATGCTCCTGAACCACTAGGAATTCCATCTTTTTGAGAGCTTCTACCGCTTTGTTGGCGTTGGGAAGCTGTCCTAACCCTTTGCCTTGCCAGTAGACGGCTCTGATGGGGTAGGGCTTGCCTTCCAGCAAATACTCCCCAACTTTTGATGCCGGAATTTTTCCTTTGTAGTTGGCCTTATAGGGAGCATTGATGGCCGCATTGGTGCCGTGGGCAAAACCGCCGGTATCGTTAACTCCACCGCCCAGAAGGCCGATATTTCCGGTTAAAGCCGCCAGATATAAAAGGGACTGTACAAAGTAGGCACCGCTGCTGGTGCGCTGGGCACCGGACATGCCGCTGTCGATCATGGCAGGCTTAACGGTGGCGTAGGTGCGGGCAAGCTCGCTGATGACCTGAGCCGGAACTCCGGTAATCTCACTGGCATATTCAGGTGTATATTTGTCCACTCTTTCCTTTAAACGGCTGAATACCGTGCTGACCGGGACTTCACCGATTTTAAAGCTGCCGGCTAAGGCCGGGGCAGCCGCTTCCTTAGGAAGAGCCGGGCCATTGGTGGCCTGATCCCAAACCACAAAAGCTTCATGATCACCGCCGGTCACCACTTCATCCTGACGCAATAATTTGCCGGTGGCTTGGTTGACAAGAAAGGGGAGATTACTTTTTGCCAGGGCGAATTTTTCATCGTATAAATTTTCAGCCAGAATGATCTTGATCATGGCCATCGCCATGGCTGTATCGGTGCCTGGTTTAATGGCAATCCACTGATCGGATTTGCCGGCGGTTTCGCTGAAACGCGGGTCAATCGTGATTAGTCTTGCCCCCTTGTCCCTGGCGTCCCCGATCAGGCGCGAATGGGGGATATAGGTAACTTCCGGGTTATGGCCCCAGGCGATAATGAGTTTACTGTAGGCCTTTTCCTCGATTCCGGCAGTACGATAACCCTGGGTAGCTGTCGAAGCTTCTCCTTGGGCGGCACAGCACAAGGAGCCTACGCCGCCTGTCATGACACCTTTGCCGAAAGCATTGGCAAATCTGCCTTGCATGCCATTGGGTAAAACCGACATGACGGCTCCGGCCATAAACCAAATCGATTCGGGACCGGACTCCTCGCGGATTTTGCCCAGCTTGGCGGCTATGGTGTCCAGGGCTTCCTCCCAGGATATACGCTCCCATTTTCCTTCTCCGCGCTCGCCGACCCGTTTAAAGGGATATTTGAGACGATCCGGATGATAGTTCCACTGCAAACGGGAACGGCCGCGTAAACAAGGCCTTGTGTAGTAATTGGGGTTGGGGGAAATCCGTACAAGCTTACCGTTGCGAACATGAACTTGTAAGGAACAGTTGTTACATTCCGGATTACAGCAGCTGTACGTGATTTTTTCCTGATCTTCTGCCGGGGCGGCCTTAACTTCCTTGGCTAAGCCTAAACCCCGGAGGATGGATGCCGGTGCCCCTGCTGCCAGTGTGCCGCCAAGAGCCAGACCTCCTCCTAAAAATTGTCTGCGTGAAAAGCTCATGAGTTCACCTCCATAATTGTTGAAGAGAGTTGTGAATAAAGGTTCTTTGGGGGGACAGCTTTGTCCGCATTTTCCGAATCTCCTGGTATCACCCGCTTTCAATTGTTTATCAGGCGCAATAAGTGAAAATAATACATATTTCGACTATATACTTCGTTAAAAATGGGGCTATGCCTGTGTAATATTCCACAAGAAAAAGGAGCCTTCATTGTAGAAAACTCCTTTTGAAAAATATCTCCATTGTGAGAAGGGCTAAATATCGTCGAAATGATCCATATTGTGAATTTGCAGGGCGATATAAATGTTGACAAGATGGTCTACGCGGTTAAGGTCAAGCTCCAAGAGCTGTTCGATTTTTTTGAGCCGGTTGCGCAGGGTATTCTCGTGAATGTAGAGGGCTTTGGCGCAGGGGGTGATTTGGCATTGTTGGTTGATAAAAGTCCGCAAAGTGTTCAGCAGGTCGGTTTCAGCCTCTAAATCGTAAGCTGTAATATGGCTCAGAATACGTTGGGCGAATTCCTGCAGCTCTTGCGCCGGTGCTGTAAAAATGAATTTCAGGAAACCCATTTCATTAAAATAGCTTGGATTACCCGTGCCAAACACCTTGCCTAATTCCAGGGCAATCTTTGCTTCCTGGAAACGCTGATTCAAATCAGTTAAGGCTGTAGCAGTGGAACCAACACCGATATGCACATCCTTAATATAATTAAACGTCAGGTTAGCCAGAAGTTTGGCAATAAACTCAGTTAAGGCTCCTTTAACCTGATGGCTGGTCAGGTTTGTCAGTGAGAGAATGACGACCGTATTTTCGTTAATAACGGTATAAACCGGAGGGGAGGAATTGAACCGGGCCGGCCCTAACCTTCTCACGGTAGGAAGTCTATCCCCAGGGGATTCAATGACAATGATGGCATAAGGGCCTTCCAAATTCCAATGCAAATGGCGGGCCTTTTCGTAAAGGGCAAGTTTGGAATCATAATTATTATAGAGAACATCGTACACAAACTCATCCAGGACCCATTCCCGGTTAAGCTCTTTATGCAAAACCTCCCGCAGCGCCAGCAGTAAGGTTAAGGACACTTGCTGAATAATCATCCTCTGCTCGGCCGTCAACTCCTGATTAGTGCACAGAACGATACAATGGCCATAATGCTTGCCGGGGACTTTTAGGGCAAAATAGATATAGCTGAGCACTCCTTGCGCCGTTTCCCATTGACCTTCGTTAAACCGGTCGACTTCAGTAAAGAAATCAGCTTTTTGATCGCCGGTCTTTCTAAGATCAAGCGGGAAAAACTCGCCCACATTCACCCCGGTTCCCAGTGGGTCATGAAAGCCCAGAACGCGATTCACAGCGTCGGTAAGAATGACCGTTCTGCCAAGCTCTTCAGCCAGCATCATCGCAAGATGAGGGATATCCCGGCCCTGAGCCAGACCCTCCATTGTGCGGATAAAGAGTTCACTGCAATTCAGATTAGTTCTCATGAATATCCCCCTTTCTTTTAGACTGACGCAGGATCTGCCTTCCGATCTTCAGCGTAAGATAACGAATCGAGGGCCGGGTTATTTGAATCTTGATAACCCCTGGCAGCCTGCGCACGAGATCGGGAGTTCGGGAACCGGCACCGCTTATATCGATCAGGCATAAAGCCTGTACCGGGCAGGCAGCTACGCAAAAGGGCATTTCTCCTTCATCCAGCTTTTCCTGGCATAAATCGCATTTGATTACTTTCCCGGTGGCTGGATTGACGACCGGCGCCGCAAAGGGACAGCTCCGCGTACAGGTTCCGCAACCGGTACATTTCGACAGTTCATTCAAGACAATGCCGTCATGACGTTTTCGATAAGCCTGCTCAGGACAAAGGCGGAAACACTCAGGATTGGCGCAATGATTGCATGAAGTGGAAAGATAATATTTTATAATTTGAGCACCTTTCCGAAACTCCTGCATTTCAACGCTGCGCAAGTAGATGCCAGGCGGCAGATTGTTTCCCGTAGCGCAGGCCATGATACATGTGCGGCAGCCCAGACAGCGATTGGGATCAAAGAGGAACCCTCTTTGTGTTCGAGCCATGTTCTCACACCCTCACTAAATTTACATAAGTATTGTTAAAGGCCAGCCCTTTGGCATCGGAACAGGCCTCTCCCAAATCAGTATCGATTAGGGCAATAATACTGTTTAATTCGATATCATGTTTGGAATCACATCCGATATATACAGAGAGAACATCGGGGGGAATACTATCGGACAGGCTTGCCGGCAACACGATTTGACCCAGTTGGTTATACACTTTGACATTTATGCCCTCCTCAATACCCTTCGAATAAGCAGTTTCCGGATTAAGCAAGACCCTTGTTTTTTCGGAGATTACCTCCATACTGGCTAAATTCCTGTACTGAGAATTAAGGGTAGCGAAACTGCGAATGCGCAATAATCGGAAAGGATAGTCATGCTCTTCAGACCCTTGCCGGAGCTGAGGAGGGGAGGAGGGATCCTCTGTCAAGGCAGGTACGGAAAGGAATTCATATTTCCGGGAGGCCGTAGTAAATGTTCTGTCCTGCCAGGGAACCGGGGGTAAATCAATCCGCCGGTAATGTTCGATCAAATCCTGATAATGAGCAATTCCCAACCGGGGGTATTGGGGCTTCATCTCCAGGTCAAGCCATTCTGCCGCCGGGCGTTCGCTGGGAAAAGTGCTGAATCCCGGTGCCAGCTTGTTGAGGGTAATGGCTAACTCGCGCATAATTGCAAAGTCGGATTTGCTCTCACCCAAGGGGTCAATCGCTTTTTGATTAATAGCAGCACCATAATGCCAGTAGGAAATAACAATGTCTTCGTATTCATAGTGGGAAGCTACCGGCAAGAAGTAATCGGCATAGTGGGAGGTTGGGGTAAGAAATTGGTCTGCTACCACCACAGTCCCGATGGATTGAAGCGCCTCTTTGACGGCCCCGGAGTTGGGGGCCTGGGCAACCGGGTTGTGAGAAGCCACCCAAAGCAGCTCAATCGGAGGCTCCATTGCGGAAAGCTCGCCAAACCGCCCTGTTCCCACATAGCGGTGTTGAAACTGTCCGTTTCCGTCCGGGCTACCCCGCAGATCCTGGGGGGGCTTCAGGGAGATAAATTCTCCGGCGAACTCCCAGGGTTCAAAAGTCGCATAATGGATATTGCCGCCGGGTATGCCGATATTTCCGGTCATAGCCGCTAAAGCGGAGATAGCGCGGAAACCCTGTCCGCCCACGGCGGTATGCTGTACCCCGGCACCTAAGGAAATGGTCATAGGTTTCGTTCTGCCAATCAAGCGGGCCAGATTGACAATCTCGGCAACAGGAATGTCGGTTGCGGCAGCGATATTTTCCAGATTCAGTTTTTCTAATGAGGCCCGGAAAGACGGCCAGTCACTGGCATAATTCGTGAGAAAATCCTTATCCACCAAATTTTCCGCCCATAAAACTTTGGCGATACCTAAAGCTAGCTCCAAATCTGCACCCGGTTTTATTTGCACATAGAGATCACTCCTGGCCGCAGTCGCCGACAAAACAGGATCAATGACCACGAGGACAGCCCCTTTTTCTCTGGCCTCAAAAATCAGGCGCATTTGGTGAAGAGTTGTCCAGGCGGGATTGCCTCCCCAGATCAGAATCAGGCGGGCATTAAGCATATCCTCGGGAACGGGCTTCTTACATGTACCGAAGCTCAGGCTCAGGGCATCCACTCCGGTAGCGACACAGGGAGAACCGGTCATTAAAGTAATATAGCCAATACTGTTAAAAAAGCCGTCGATGCTTCTGGAGAGCAGCCCCACAGTCCCCAGATACTTATTGAGGCAAACGGGCAGCAGGGTATTATGTTTGATCCGGATGTCGATAAGTTTCTGAGCTATTTCATGCAAAGCCTGATCCCAGGAAATTCTGACCCACTTGCCGGTGCCTTTGCCTAATTGCTTCATTGGATAAGTAATGCGGTCAGCAGCATAGATGCGCTGTAAATGAGCATATCCTTTGGCACATAAAGAGCCAAAGGTATATTCATCAATAGGATCGCCTTGAATGCCGACAATCCGGCCATTTTGGACTTTGGTCCTGATCCGGCATGAAGCCCGGCAATCCGATGAACAGACATTACTGTATATAGATTCCATACCTACCTCCTGCAGAAGTATCAATGGGTTGCCCATCTCTACCGAACGACTTTTATCATAAAGATAATACCTGAATCCTCAGAAATCAATCCCCGGCTTAAATCTCCTGATCAGCTTCTTCCTTCAGCCATGACAAACTCAGGCGGGGAAAAGACCCGAGCTCAGCAGGAAATCCACCTTTAGAATAGAATAGTTAGACAAATCAGTTAATTGGGGAGAGGTAAAGGTGGGGTAATCATGAAAGAAAGTCAGAAGAAATACCGGGATGCCCTGGAGCATGCCAAACAAGAATTTGCCAAGCGCAGTTTCACCAAGATTCTGGAGCTGTCCGGAGCTGCTCCTTATGATGAATCCAGTCTGGTTCTTCCCTATGGAGGTGAACATTACCGGGTCTGGTACCCCGAAGGAGAAATCAGCCCCTGTGAGGACATCACCGATCAGATTCTGATCCTTCAATATCTGACAGAAGTATGCGGAGTCCAGCCTACCGGACGTTGGATATCCTTCAGAGAGCTGCCGGGAGGCAACAACCACTATGGAGCATTTAAGCTGGAAGCTATGGACCCGCTAGCTGAGCACTTCGGCAACTCACCGGAGAAGTTCGAATCCATATGCCGGATGCTCAAGGGCAAAAAATTGGCGATGGGAGACCTGGCTTATGCCATAGAGGTTCTGCCCAAACTTGAGCTGGCTTTGATCCTGTGGCTGGCCGATGACGAATGGCCGGCCCAGGCCAATCTGCTTTATGACACCACGGCCAGCATACATCTGAATACGGAAGGGCTGGAAGTTATGGCTATCAATCTGGTGGAGAAGATGATTGCCAAGGCTGCCAGCCTCTAAGACAAAAAACCTGAAGGGTGCCGCGGTCTGCTGCTGAGCAGCCTGGGGCGCCCTTTATGCTTGGGCGGAGATATCAGAAAAAATAATATTTTATTAATATTTGGCAATAAACTGTTAATATCTATGTGATAATATACACAATATACCGATAAATAGTCTGACTATTAGGCCTGAAAGGCGGAAAGGAGGTTAAAGACAGGCACAAGTGGAGGTAGTAAAGCAAAAGAGTTCACAAGTACAAGTGAGGCGGAAGATGCAGGCGGAAATCTTCCCCAGCGGAAGGGGGGCTCAGGGAAGCGCGGATGTATAACATCAGGTTCCGGAACCAGAAAATTTAAGGGTGAAGCGGAGGTAGGAAAATGGTAAATAAAGATTTTAAAGTCAGTCGCCGCTCCTTTTTGAAATGGACCGCAGCTGTTGCCGGTTCTTCGGCACTGGTAGGATGCATGCCCATGACTTCAGGAGCAGGGGCGGAACCGGCAATTGCTCAAGCCGGAAACCGTCATCTCGATGCGGAAATAAAACCTTCGATATGTTGGCATAATTGCGGCGGCCGCTGTCAGATTAAAGCCCAGGTGAAGGACGGTGTTGTCCTGAGTTTTGTGACGGACAATGAAGGGCCGGATACTCCGGATAATCTTCAGGCCAGGGCTTGTTTGAAAGGGAGATCCCAGCGTCAACGCCTCTATCATCCGGATCGGCTGAAATACCCCATGAAACGAGTCGGGGAGCGGGGAGCCGGACAATGGGAGAAGATCTCCTGGGAAGAGGCGTTGGATACTACCGCTTCAGAACTGAAACGCATTATCACACAATATGGCAATGAATCCCTCTATTTCATTTATGCTTCAGGCGTTGGGGGAGCATTTAACCAAAGTTATATGGGAGGAGCATCGGGCAGACTCCTCAATGCCTTAGGCGGATATCTGAGCTTTTATGGCAACTACAGCCAGGCCAATTATATGTATGCCATTCCTTATATGTTTGGAGCCGGTTATGGAGGAAGCTCTCCCACCAGTTTTTCAGATGCCCAGCTGATCGTGATGTTCGGCGATAATCCTGCCAGCACCAGGGTGGGCGGTCTTAATTCAACCTACTATCTCAAATTAGCGAAAGAAAACGGGACCAAAGTTATTGTCATCGATCCCCGACACAGTGATACGGTAGGCACCTTTGCCGATCAGTGGATTCCTATTCGCCCGACCACTGATGCGGCACTTGTGGCAGGCCTTGCTTATGTCATACTGACAGAGGAGCTTCATGATCAAGCCTTCCTGGACAAGTATTGTATAGGTTTTGATGAAGAGCACATGCCTGAGGGAATTCCGGCAGGAAACTCCTATAAGAGCTACTTGCTGGGAGTCAGCGATGGACAGCCGAAAACTCCGCAATGGGCATCGGGAATCACAGGTGTTCCTGTCGAAACGATTATACAATTGGCCAGGGAGATTGCCGGCGCCAAGCCCTGCTTTATTCTGCAGGGACGGGGCATGCAGCGCCATGCCAACGGAGAATTCCAGGCCCTTTCCGTTCCTCTTTTAGCCCTGATGACAGGAAATATGGGCAAACTCGGCGCTAATCCCGGTATGTATGAAGGCTTTACTTCGGTAAAAATGGGCGCATACCCTGCAGGAACAAATCCAATACAAGCCAAAGTATCCTTCTTTATGTTTACCGATGCCATTGAAAAAGGCGGCAGCCACAGCAAAGAAAACGGTGGTTTGCAAGGTGCGGACCGGTTGCAGCATGGCATCAAGTTTATCTGGAATTATGGCGGCAATGCCTTGATCAATCAGCATTCCGATACCGGGCGGACCACCGGGTTATTGAAAGATACTTCGAAATGCGAATTTATCCTGGGCATTGAGAATTTTATGACCCCCAGTATGGAGTATGCCGATATCATTCTCCCCGATATCACTCAATTTGAGCAGGAGGATATCGTCACCCGGGCCTTGGGACAAGGGCTTGCTCTCTATGGGCAAAAATTGGTGGATCCTTTATATGAGTGCAAGGGTGTTTACGAAATCTGCACAGAGCTGGCCAAACGCCTGGGTGTCCTTGATAAGTTTGATGAAGGAAAAAGCCAGGAGCAATATTTGCGCGAATGTGTAGAAGTAGCCCAGGCGGCTCATCCCGACTTCCCGTCTTTCGAAGCATTCCGGGAAAAGGGCATTTATAAGACGAAACCTAAGAAGGTCATTGCTTATCAGGCCTTTGTGGAGGATCCGGAAAAGAACCCGCTGCAAACTCCCTCCGGAAAGGTGGAGATTTTCTCCAAAACCCTCTACGATATGAATAATCCGGAGAGAATACCGGCTGTTCCTAAATATGTAGCTGTTGCAGAAGGTCCGAAAGGCGCTCTGAAAGAGAAATACCCTCTGCAATGCATCGGCCATCACAGCAAACGCCGTGTTCATTCCACCTTCGATAATCTGCCCTGGCTGGAAGAAGCGGAGCCCCAGAAGCTGTGGCTCAACCCTCAGGATGCGGCTGAGCGGGGAATTGAAGATGAGGATACGGTTAAGATCTTTAACGATCGGGGAACGGTAAAAGTCAAAGTGAAGGTTACTCCCCGTCTCATCCCAGGGGTATGTTCCCTTCCTCAAGGAGCCTGGTATACCCCTGATGCTCAGGGCGTGGATACCAGAGGATGTATCAACACCTTAACCACTTGGGAGCCCACCGCTCTGGCCTGGGGTAATCCTCAGCATACCAATTTAGTCCAAGTAGAGAAAGCGTAGGAGGTGATGGGGATGGCAAAACAATACGGTTTTTATGTGGATCAGCACCACTGCATTGGCTGTTTTACCTGTCAGATTGCCTGTAAGGATAAAAATGATTTGGCAGACGGCTTGCGCTGGCGAAAGGTTCATGAATTCACCGGCGGCTCCTGCATCGAGGAAAACGGCGTATTCAAAAGCAATGTCTTTGCTTACTGGCTCTCCCTGGGCTGCAATCATTGTGAACATCCTAAATGTGCGGAAAATTGTCCCACCGGCGCCATGTACAAACGAGAGGAAGACGGTATCGTCTTAGTAGATCAGGATAAATGCATCGGCTGCGGTTACTGCACCTGGTCCTGCCCTTATGAAGTGCCCCAGGTTGCCGGAAAAACAGCATCCAAATGCAATTTCTGCATTGATCTGCAAAAGGAAGGAAAAAATCCGGCCTGTGTCGATGCTTGCATTATGCGGGTATTGAAGTTCGGCCCCCTTGATGAACTGCGGGCCCAATATGGAGAAATCGCTCAAGTCAAAGGGCTGCCCAGTGCCGATATCACCAAACCTTCCCTGGTTATTACGCCCCATAAGGCTGCAATAAAGTAGAAGGGAGCTTGACCATGAAAGAAATGCCATTGATCATCTTTACCCTGAGTATGCAGGCGGCTGTGGGAGCAGTCCTGTGGGCAACGGTTCTCCGGCTTCGGGACAAAGAAGCTCCCGCTTATCAAACCAATACCTTATGTGCATTAATCCTGAGTGCAGTGGGCATCATCGCTTCCCTGCTTCACTTAGGGAAACCTTTCTTAGCACTTACCAGTATGTCCAATTTCATGGGCTCCTGGCTGAGCAGGGAGATTTTCTTCAGCGGCGGCTTCTTTGTACTGCTGGCGGTCTTTTGGTGGCTGGAACGGTCCCATAAAGCCCATTCCCTTAAAGAAACAGCCGGGTATTTAGCCTGCTTATCAGGTTTGGCCGCCGTATTCGCCATGGCTAAACTTTATATGGAGACGATCATCCCGGCCTGGCAAAGTGCCAACACCTTGATTGATTTTTATGCTACTACCCTGGTTCTGGGGGCCATCGTCTTCTATGTGTCCAGCGGACAAAAAGGCAGGGAGAAGCTCCCCAGGCTTGAGCTTTTCGTTCTCGGCATCGTCCTGGTGCAAATCGCTTTTCTTCCCAACTATGTTGCCGGCTTAGGGGCAATGGCAGGGGCCGGCCAGGAAAGTGCCGCCTTGCTGGCCGGCGGCTACAGCGCTGCCGTTTTCTTGCGTTGGTTGCTAATGCTGGGCGGAGTCTTCCTTTTCCTTATCTCCCGCACAGGAAAATTTGCCGGCCAAAAAAGCTTTTTATATACAGCAGTAGGGATCTTGATCGTCGGAGAAATCATGGGGAGATACCTTTTTTATACCTCCGGCATTCCCATTGGCTTAGGCATCCTTTAAACATCCGGATTGATTAAAATACAAAGGCTTAGAAATGATTGTTCATTTCTAAGCCTTTGTTATGCCGTATCCTTATTCCAAAATGATTACATTAACAGGGCACATATCGGCGGCTTCTTTGGCGCTCTCTTCCAGTTCCGCCGGAACAGGGTTAACATAAGCTTCAGCCAGTCCGGAATCATTCATTCTAAAGATTTCCGGGCATACGGCTTCGCAGGAGCCGCAACCAATGCAGTCGGATTCTACAGTTGCATACATGATAATTCCCCTCCCTTTCTATGTACTTGCCTACATTGTAACAGAATAGTGCAGAATTTGGCAGTATTTTTTTCTTGAAGAATTTTGTCGTTTCGAGGGATATTAATTGTCTTTACAATTGCGAAGATTTGGTTTACTCTTGGGATAGAAGTATACTAGTATATACAACTATACTAAAAGGAGGTCTTTGTTTTGAGCGGTGAATTAGCGAAAAAACTGGGCGCACTGGATGAGGACGCAGTCTTGGCGGGAGTACAGGCTTTAAAGGAACAAGGTGTTCCTGGACTGGATATCATTCAGGAGCTGCAGGAAGGCATGCAGGCGGTTGGTCAAAAGTATGAAGCTAAGGAGTATTTTCTCTCTGAATTGATTATGTCCGCTGAAATTTTCAATGAAGCGATCAGTGCACTGGGCGATTTATCAGGAACTGAGCAATCTCATTTAGGAAACTTTGTCTTGGGCACAATCTATGGCGATATCCACGACATCGGGAAAAACATTGTCAGCACGGTTTTAAAATGCAATGGCTTTAATGTGATTGATCTTGGCGTTGATGTACCTGCTGAAAAATTTATCGAAGGGATCAAAGAATATAAGCCAAAGGTCATCGGGTTCTCCTGTTTGCTTACGACCGCTTTTGATAATATAAAGTCTGCCATCGAAGCGATTGAAAAAGCCGGCCTCAGGAACGAGCTGAGAATTCTTATCGGCGGCGGTCCTGTTGACCAATCGGTATGCGATTATGTAAAGGCGGATGCGGTCTGCAGGAGTGCCCAGGAAGCAGTGGAGGTCGCTCAAAAATTCTCAGCTTAAAATCAGCCTGGAATCAGCCATTCTATAGTGCATGGTGATCAGAAGAGGAGGCACTGGGATGCTCATTGTCGGAGAATTGATCAATACCAGTCGTACAGAAATCAAAACTGCTGTCTTAAACAGGGATGCTGAAACCATTCAGCAGGTGGCTAAAGCCCAAGAGGCAGCCGGAGCAACCTACCTTGATGTGAATTGCGGCAATTTAGTGGAACAGGAAATTGCCGCCATGGGCTGGCTTGTGGATACTATTCAGGAGGTATCGGCTTTACCCCTAAGCATCGACAGCCCCAATCCCGCAGCTTTAACTGAAGGTCTGCAAAGAGCCCGGCATGGACAGCCCATGATCAACTCAATTTCCAATGAAACTGCCCGCTGGCAGGCTGTATTGCCCCTGGTTTTGGAATACAGAACCAAAATCATTGCCCTCTGCATTGAAGATTCAGGAATGCCAAAGGGACTGGAAGATAGGTTGAGAATTGCCGATAGTGTTATTAATCGGCTTGTTCAGGCTGGAGTACCCTTGGAAGCTATTTATATAGATCCCTTGGTGACTCCTATAAGCACGGATCAAAAAACCGGCAAAATACTTTTAAAGGTTATCCGAACCATTATGGAGGGTTATCCAGGCGTTCACACCATCTGCGGATTAAGCAATATCTCTTATGGGTTACCTGCCCGCAAAGTTCTCAATCGTCTCTTCATGGTCCAAACCATGAGTGCGGGTATGGATAGTTATATTCTTAATCCTACGGACAAAGGAATGTTAGGCTCACTGAAAGGCTCAATGGCCTTGCTTGGACTGGATAGGCATTGCCGGGCCTACAATAACGCCTATCGGGAAGGGTTATATGATCACGCCTAGGTTACTCAGAAAAGAAGTAAAAGTTAGGAGTGAAACTCATGTCAAACAGTCAATTATATGCAGAACGGAAAGAAAGAATAGCGAAGGCCGTGGCCCTCGATAAAACGGACCGGACTCCTGTGGTGCTGGAATTTGCGGCCTTTGCGGCCCGGGCTCAGAATATGTCAGTGGCTGAATTTATAAGCAGCAGCTTAGTTTCGGCAGAAGCCATGATTAAAACTGTGGAAAAAGTCGGCGGGGCGGACGGTGTCGATTATGGCAGCTACTTTAAATATGGGCTGGAAATGGCCTGGCTCAGTAAGATCAAACGGCCGGGAGAGGAGCTCCCGGAAAATGAGTTGTGGCAGGTCGTTGAGGCCGAATTGATGAAACAGAGTGACTATGATCGGATTGTTGAAGAAGGCTGGCCCAACTGGCTGATGTCCTATGCAACAGAACACTTTGGTCCCGAATTGCTCCCGCAAATTATGGCTGACGGACAAAATGCCCCCAAGGTTGCCGAGATGTGGAAAGAAGCCGGTATCCCTACCTTGACAGGTGGCGGGGGTGTAACAACAATTCCCTATGAGATGTTCTGTGGCGGCCGTTCATTTTCTAAATTTGTGCGGGATATGTTTAAGATACCGGACAAGGTGCAGGCTGCCATGGATGCCGCCTTGCCTTTCATGGCACCGCAAAGTATAGCTGGATCTAAACAACTGGGTTCAGAATATCTCTGGCTGGGGGGCTGGCGGGCAGCCAGTGAAATGCTGTCTCAGGCCCAATGGGATCGCTTTGTTTTCCCGTATTATGAGAAACTGATTTATGAAATCCTCGATGCCGGAATTACCCCTATTCTTCACTTTGATTCTGATTGGACCCGGGATTTGGCGCGCTTCAAAGATTTCCCGAAGGGAAAAATCATTCTGGAGCTTGATGGCATGACCGATATCTATAAGTCCAAAGAAATATTGGGAGATATCATGTGTATTATGGGTGATGTACCCGCGGCCCTGCTTACCCTGGGAACGCCGGATGCTGTTCATAACTACTGCCGGAAATTGATCGAAGAAATAGGTCCCACAGGGTTTATCCTCCACCCGGGCTGTGATATTCCTATTGATGCCAAAATAGAAAATGTTCAAGCCATGGTGGCATCTGTAACCTCTAAATAATTGATGATACAATAGACAAAGGCAGACTGCTGCCTTTGTCTATCATTACCTAAAGGGAGAAGGCTGTTATGAAGACTCGAGAATCCTTTGTACCGGTTTATTTTCAACTTGCTGAAGACTTAAAAGAAAAGATCCTAGCCGGCGAACTTAAGCCGGGTGATGCTTTGCCTTCAGAGACTCAACTGGGTGAGCAATACGGAATCAGTAAAATGACCGTGCGCAATGGCCTGAGACTCTTAGCTCAGGAAGGGCTGATTGAATCCTTCCGCGGTAAGGGGAGCTTTGTTGCTCACCCGAATCTCAGCGAGCTCATTCTTAATCTTGCCGGACACGGATCGGAAAACCCGCAAGACTATGATTCTAAATTGCTCGCTATCAATGTTATAGCAGCGGAGGATGGGGTCGCGTTACGTCTTCAGATTAAACCCGGAACCAAACTTATTCAATTTCGCAGGCTGCTCCTTATTGACGGGGAACCAGTGGCAGTGGAGAACCGTTATCTGACTTATCAACGGGGAAAACCCCTTGTGGAACAGGAAATTAAGTATGCTGATTTTCCTGAAGCTGTTGCCAGGCATACAGGAATCATCACCGAAGGCAATCAGGTCACCATTTCCGCCGTATCTTTGCACCAGCCTGAGGCCGAGCTGTTAGAAACATCTTCCGGAATTCCCGCCTTGAAAGTTGAACAATTGGTTTATGGAAGACAAAATACACCCTTAGGATTATCCATTATGATCTGTCATGGCGAAAAATATCATCTAATCGCTTCCACACGGAGTTTTTTTGGCTAAGAAGGACTTCATGTTAGAGGGGAAGGAATGCGTATGGTTGAAAGCATGCTGGTGGCCGCAGTAACCCGTCTCGATGTGGATAAAGTGTTAGCTCTGGCGGTGTCGGAAATACAAAGTGGCAAAGACTCCATAGAAATTATTGAAGAGACGCGCCAGGGAATGACCCAAGTCGGTCATTTATACGACCAGGGTAAGTACTTTCTGGCAGATCTTATGATGTCTGCAGAGATTTTTAAGGATGTCATCAGCCTGGTATCAGACCAGGCTAATGCCATCGCTGTAATGGAACCCTCGGCGACGATTTTGTTTGGAACCGTCAAAAAAGATATCCATGATATAGGCAAGAATTTAATGATTAGCTTGCTTCGCTTTAATGGGTACAAGGTCATTGACCTGGGCGTGGATGTGGCTCCGGAAAGATTTGCCGAAGGATGTATTGAACACAGAGCCTCAATCGTCTGTTTATCGGGACTGATCACCCAATCCTATGATTCCATGCGCCTGACCGTCCAGGCACTTGAGAAAATGGGACTAAGACCGGGGGTAAAGGTTGTCATTGGCGGTTTAGTTAATGAACAAGTCAGACAGTATACCAAGGCAGATTATTGGGTTAAAGATTGCTCAGAAGGAGTAAAGCTCTGTTCCTCTCTCTTCAATCTGAAAACACATCAAGAAATATCCTGAAGGTGAATTGTATGAAGACTGTAATCATAGCTTGCCATACCCTTAAGGATGAACTTAACAGCGCGATTCAAGAGGCTGACTGCCCATTCCCCGTGCTATGGATAGAATCGGGGCTGCATCTTTACACAGATACCTTAAATAAGCGCCTCCAGCAGGAGTTGGCCAGAATCACCAATGTGGAGCGTATCCTCCTGGCCTTTGGGTATTGCGGCAACTCTTTACTGGGGCTGACCTCCCCTCATGCTCAATTGGTCTTTCCCTGTGTTGATGATTGCATCAGTCTTCTCCTGGGCTCTCAGCACGCCAGGAAGAAAATATCGGAAGAAATGGGCACCTATTATCTCACCAAAGGGTGGCTGGAATTCGAAAGCAACATCTGGCAGGAATACCAGTATGCTGTGAAACGCTATGGCGAGGAAAAGGCGGAACGCCTGTTCAGACAAATCCTTAATCATTATCACCGGTTGGCCGTTATTGATACGGGAGCCTATGAGGTAGCCGACTTCCTCGAACTTACGGAAAAGATTGCCACTACCTTGAAACTAAGCCATCAGATCATACCAGGCTCCACAAGCTACCTCAAGAAATTGCTCACAGGTCCTTGGGATGATGAGTTTGTGATTGTTCCTCCCGGGGAAATCGTTACTTTAACCCATTTATGCCATGACACTAATGAACCGCTTTGGCAAATTATCGGTATGTCCCAGTAGAGGATAACTAACCAGAGATTAAGCGAGGTTTATTCAATGGGTAAAGAAATAACATCCCAAATCATCATTGGGGGTCAAAACCTCATCGCTGTTAAAAACAGGGCCTGGACCCTTATGGATATCTTAACGGATGCAGGTGTATTTTTAGAGTCGGTCTGCGGCGGTAAAGGAACCTGCGGCAAATGCAAGGTTCGGGTTCTGAGCGGACAGGTGACGGATGGGAAGGGAAATCCTGCTGAACCTGAAAATGATGGTTCATACTTAGCCTGCCGGGTTTATCCATTAGGTCAAGTCATATTGGCTGACATCACCCAAAGAGGAGCCACGGCGAAAGGGGAAATCGGGAGAATCCATATTTCCCTTGAGGATAGGGCTCCAATACTCAGCAAGTCGGCGGTGCGACCGACCTATCCGACTTTAGCGCAAAACTACTCTCTGCAGGAAATGATCAGTAACATTAATGAGGGGCGATCGAAAGAGAAGCTGGATTTACATATCACCGCATTACGGGATATGGCTTTGTTGGCGCAGACCAGAATAGAGAGCTATACTTTGATTCACTTGGACAATCATGTGACAGCTGTGGAAGCAGGAGATACTTTTTCAGTTCTTTACGGAGTAGCCTTCGATATCGGAAGCACTACAGTGGCTGGAATACTTATGGACATGACTAGGGGGGAGGCGGTTGCAGCCGCAGCCGAAACCAATCCTCAGGCAACCTATGGCGCCGATGTCATCTCCCGTATTAAAGCGGCAGAAAAGCCGGAAGGGTTAAAACAGCTTGCCGATCTGATTCGTCATTGTCTAAATGACCTTATCCACAGGCTTTGCTTTATACGCGGGATAAGAATACAGGATATTTATCTGGTGACCATTGTGGGAAATTCAACCATGGAACACCTCCTGATGGGGATCTCACCTACCAGCCTGACTATCCCTCCCTATGTGCAAGCCTTTAAAACCATAGCACCTTTACCACCCCAGGAACTTTCCCTGGATATTAACCCGGGGGGACGGGTGATTCTTATCCCTAATATCGCCAGTTTTGTGGGGGCAGATACCACAGCGGCTATCTTGGCTATGGATCAGGATCTGACTCCCAAGCTCACCTTATTGATCGATTTAGGAACGAACGGAGAGATTGTTCTCGGCAATCGGGAGCGAATGATTGTTACCTCTACAGCTGCCGGCCCCGCTTTTGAAGGCGCCCAGCTTTCCTGCGGTATGAGGGCCACGGATGGAGCCATCGATGATATCAGCATCCAAGAGGATGTCCTGATCCGAACGATTAACGCTCAGAAGCCTGCCGGAATATGTGGATCGGGAATCATTAAAGCTCTCGCTGAAATGGTGCGCAGGGGGCTCATCACCCCCTCAGGCCGATTTGCGGAGAGCAGTCAAATGTTGCAGCTCCCGCCTGAGCTCCGGTCCAGAATAAGGGAGAAGGAAGGGCAGCGGGAATTTGTGCTGGCCTCTGCTGAAGAAAGCGCCAACGGCTCGGATATTGTCATTACTCAAGGGGATGTGCGGGAGCTTCAGCTGGTTAAATCTTCGATTTGTACAGGGTCGCAAATCTTAATGCAGGCCTTTGGCGTCAATCAGGAGGATATTGAGCAGGTTTTTATCGCCGGTGCTTTCGGCAGTTTTGTGGATTTGGACAGCGCCTTGGCTATTGGCTTGATCCCTATACAAGAACGAAACAAAATCCGCTCCGTGGGCAATGCGGCCGGAGAAGGGGCTGCCAGGGCTTTGCTTTCACACAAGCATATCCAACGCTGCCAGGCCATTGCTGAGAAAGCAGAGTTTGTCGAGTTGGCTAATCATCCTCAGTTTCAAAAGAGCTTTATTAATAATCTGGCATTTCCAAAAGGAGGTATAACATGAACGTTCTACTCTTTGGCGGCTTTTTGGGCGCGGGTAAGACCTCCTTGATTCTCTCTGCGGCCAGGTTCCTGGTGGAGAATAATCTAACCGCGCAAGCAACCCACCCGGCCAACCCTTCATTAATTATTATCGAAAATGAAGTGGGCGAGACCGGCATTGATGATAAAATCCTCAAAGCCAATGGGCTGATAGTTCGGGATCTTTTCTCCGGTTGTATTTGCTGCACATTGACCTCTGAACTGACCGTGACCTTAAATGAGCTTTATGAAACCTATGATCCCCAGTGGGTGATCGTGGAGGCCACAGGAATGGCTTATCCTCATCGAATCGCGGAAACCATTCACACCTATGGCAAGGGGGTCGCAAGCCTGAAGATCATGATCGTCGCCGATGCTGAACGTTGGGAAGAACTGATGGAGGTCGTCCCCGGCCTTGTTGAAGGTCAGATCGCTAAGGCGGATCTGATTTTTCTCAATAAGATCGACTGTATGCACCATGAGGCCGTGGCCGAAATAGAAAAAAACCTCCATCATCTTAATCCTGCCGCACAAATTCATTGTGTATCAGCCTTTAGGGGAATTAACCCGGAAATCTGGCGTGAGGCGGTGTGGAGAAATGAGTGAGCAAAAGAACCCGCATCACCGGCATGGTCATGAGTGTGAATGCGAAAGCTGTCATGGGCCTGAACACCGGCATGAAAACACGCCGCAAAGGGTCCATGCTGCCCTTAATGAAGAACCTAAGATTTTCTCGGAAAGCTATGAATTAACCTTTAAACAGGAAAGCAGCACCCTCCCTGTGCAGGAAGCTTTGCTCCGTTGGGGCGATGAGATCCTCCGCTGGGTGAAGGATAACCATGGTTTTGTAGGGCATATCAAAGGGTTTGGCGAAGGAACAGAGCATTTTTGGTTTTCTTCTACGGGAAAAGCCATCAATACAAAATCATCTTCCGGCTGGAGCGAGGGAATGGACAAAAAGTTCACCATCAATGCTACCGCCATAATATTCGGTACTCCTAAAGAAGAGCTTGCTGAATACGCAAGGCAGTGTTTAGAAGACTCCATCGCGAATAAATGTCCGGATTCAACACTGGTCAGAAAATAACTGAGAGAAAAGCCTAAGTCTTGATTACAGCCATTCCTGGAGAATTGATATCACCCTTACAGGGCAACATTATAATAGTTTTTGAAGTTTTTGTTGTCCCTGAAAAATCGAAGGAGTGATAGCTATGAGTGAAACCAAAATTCCTCAACCTACTTTTCCTGCCCAGCACCAGGATAAGCAGCCCGGCCTGGAAACCTTAATGAATCCCAGTCCCATCTTCGAGGACCTGAACTATCGGCCCAGCGGCAAGTTACAGGGGAAAGTCGCCTTGATCAGCGGCGGAGACAGTGGCATCGGGAAAGCGGTAGCCATTCTCTATGCCAAGGAAGGTGCCGATATTGCCATCGTTTATCTTGATGAACAGGTTGATGCCCAGGCAACCAAGGAGAGAATTGAGCAGCTGGGGAGACGCTGCCTGCTGATCCCAGGGGATATTGGCGAGGAAAATTTCAGCAATCAAACTGTGCAAAAAACCCTGGATACCTTGGGAAGATTGGATATCCTCGTGAACAATGCAGCGGAACAGCACCCCCAGAATTCTCTTCTCGATATTACCGCCCAACAAATTGAGCAAACCTTTCGCACCAATATTTTCGGCATGCTGTATCTGACCAAGGCAGCACTTCCTCATCTAAGATACGGCTCCGTGATTATCAATACAGCTTCGATTACAGCTTATAAAGGGGATGCCAAACTTATCGACTACTCCGCATCCAAAGGAGCAGTCGTGGCTTTCACACGTTCTCTTTCCGAATCACTGCTCAAACAGGGCATCCGTGTCAACGGCGTAGCACCCGGCCCTATCTGGACACCGCTGATTCCGGCATCTTTCGACGCCAATGAGGTTTCCACCTTTGGCAGCACTACTCCCATGCAGCGGGCCGGACAGCCGGTGGAATTAGCTCCGGCCTATTTGTACCTTGCCTGTGAAGGGTCGGCCTATATGTCGGGGCAGATGCTTCATGTTAATGGGGGGACCATAGTCAACGGCTGATGAGTATTTAGACTATGACAATAAAACCAGATCCGGCGGTAATTTATTAGAGCAATCTCAAAAAGCTATGCTTGAGATTGCTCTTCTTAGTTTAAAGAGACGGGCTTGGATAAGTACAGCGAGAATAAAGAGATTAAATATCACATTACAGATTCTCAATAAATAGTTTAAAAATGGCGACTACTTATCAGATAGTCGCCATTTTTAAACTATTTGCTCTTGTCACTTCAATGTACATCAAGTTCAGCGCTTAGCCGCCAGATTTTTTTCTTGTTCCTCAAAATAATCAGTCACATTAGACAAGATTTGTTCCATTAGTTTAAATAATTGTTTCCTTTGATTCTCGGAAAGATTACCTAACATGACTTCGTTCCAATTTGAGAAGATACTCTCTAGATCTTCCCGAACTTCTTCTGCTTTTGGTGTTGTATAAATTCTTTGCGCTCGCCGATCCTCCTCACTGACGATCCGGTAAATATAACCTTCTTGTTCCAGTTTTTGAAGAGCCCGTGTAGTTGTTACCTTATCCAATCTTACTTTTTTGGAAAGCTCATCTTGAATTATGCCGTTGTTATCGTATAGATTCAATAGAAAAATATAGTATCTTTGACTGCCGTTTAAATTATATTTCTCTAATAATGGGTTGAAAAATGTTTGCCCATAACGATGAATGGTTGATATATATTTTCCTAAGTGTTTAACCATGAGTGCCCTCCATTAAATCCTTAGATATGCAAAAATATTACATTTAACATATTATATAATCTAGTATAAGCTTTTTATATAGCAGAAGGCAAACAAATCATAAAATGCCTTTTTAATCTTATTTATGAATTTTTTTTATATATTTTTCATTGGCCTTAAATACATGTTCTTCAAAGGTTTCGGACTTCATTTTTGCGTAAATGAGCATACAGGTCATAGAAAGAATTGCATATATACCAATCGGCAGGCAGCCTCTGCTCCAATCAAAGATGGGGGCATCCGGAGTACCGCCAACTTGGACGATATAACCCATTATCGGGGTCCCCAGCATATTGGCAAGGCTCTTAAAAGCTTGTAAAATTCCCATACCTAAGGGGATGGTCGCTCTCTTCGGCATGGTAAGAGGAACAGCCGCCCAGACACAACCGGCGGTAAAACCTGTGGCAAGACCACAAAGGATTAAGTAAGGGGTTATATAATTTTGCGGTATGAGGAAGCACCAGGGATAAATAACGAGTTCAATCACAGCACAAAGGATAAGCATGATATTGCGCTGTCTTATCGTTTTGAATTTCACCAACAGCAGACCACAGATTAAACTGGCAGGAATACTTGTCACATATCCTAAGCTTGATAAACTTCCGGCAGTTGCCGGGCTCATACCGTAAGCTTCCCGAAAAAAAGTCGGAGCCCAGGTCAGAAAACTCAAACTGGTCAGCATTAAGAAACAAAACCCGGCGGCTAATACCCATACTCTTTTCACCTTAAAGCCATCGGTTAATTTAACCTTAATAGGTGCATTGAGCGGCTTGTTTATAGGACGGGAAGGGGAACCAATCACATCTTGAGGTCGTGGCTTAGTGACGATAAAAGCAACAAGCAAAAAAGCTATTAAAGCCATAATACCGCCAAACCACCACATGTTATGCCAATTTAAAGTTCCGCCACTAAATCGTGTCGCAATGGGTACAGCTACATTATAGGCAGTAAACGAACCGGTGGCATACCAAATATTCCAGATTCCCATGGGCAGGCCTGATTTCTCACGGTTGAAATACATAGCAATAACAGAGGGACCAACGACTCCCATCAATGCTACACCGGTACCTTCAATAACACGGCTCAACAAGAGTACAATAAACTCATTGGTAGTAGCACCAATGGTAACACCAAGCATTGTTGCGCCCAGGGCGAGCATGCCGGTTACTTTTGGCCCCACTCCCCGGAGAATGAAGGCGGCCGGAATAGCAAGAATTAAACCTGCTAGAGCAAAGACCGAGGTTAGCCATCCCACCGCACCGGCATCAACCTGAAATACTGACATTAAATCCCTTTGAATAGGAGGGACTTTGAACTGGTTCATCATGACAACGATACCTGCGAAAGTGACTGCCAGGCATACCAGCCATCCCCTTACAGTACCTATAGGTTGTTTTTTAATGTCTTCAGACATAATTTTGCCTCCTTATACTATTTTTTGTCCTGTATGATTACCGCAGCGCAAAACTAAGCACGTAGGGTTAAAGTTTGAGTAAAGGAAGACCCCCTATAGCAAGGGGGTCGAAACAATATTTTTCAGAATAGGCACCAATAAACCTCTATGTTATAAAGATATTAAGCAAAAATCAATTTAGCAAGGGGATAGCCAATGAGCATATAGAGTATTAACGCTGCAATGATAATTGGCAATGCATAACGCACAATGTCTACATAACTTATATCCTTTCGTCCGTGCAACATTCCCGCATGAGCGGTTACTCCCGGGGTCATCATGGACATAAAGACCATCATAATTAGAGTCATAGATATGGGCACCGCACCCCCAGCCCAATGAGAAGCGAAAACATTAAGAATAGGAAGTAAAACCAGTACCATGGCAAGCTGATTGGTCAGATTGCATAATAGGATAGCGGCAGTTAAGAAAATCGCAACAAATACGAACTCGGAATGTCCCCCTAAAATAGGTTGCAGTATTTCTTTTATTAACAGCTTAAAACCTGTTTCGTCGCTCGTTAATATACCGGAAACATACACAGCAGCTGCAATCAAGAAGATTACATCCCAATGGAGTGACTTAGCTGCTACTTCTTGGAATTGTAAAGCCGGTTTGCCATCCTTCATGTGAATCAAAGTCATAGCGGCGACAAGAAACATTGTTACACCTAAGAATCCCATGCTTTTTAATATATCGACACCAGGTATCCAACTGGGCAAATACTCAGGCACTACCAAGACAAAGATAAAAATGACAATGGTAGCCATGAACAATTTTTGTCTCTGGTTCATCGGCGGCAGAGGATCAGCATTAAATTGATCAACTGTTACATTCTTTAATTTGGTCAGGTCAATTCGATAAACAAACTTAACAAATAATAAGAATACTGAGAATAAGAGTATGGCCATGATAATGCTAAATACCATATATCCAAGAACGTTTAAGTTTTCACCGATTATTTTTTGGTAAGCACTGATCATAACCATTTGAGAGCCTTTATAAGGAATCAACGGCTGACCTATAAGGGCCGTTATATAAGTTCCTACGATCATAAATTTATAGAGTTTCTCATTCTCTTCAACTTGTAAATTCTTTAGAAGCTCCACAGTAATTCCCCAAAGAAGAAACATGCTTGCAATAGGTGAAGTTAGGGCGCATATGGTATAACAAGCCAGAAAATACATTGTGAGAAAAACATAAGGTCGATTGTTAATAATCGGTCTTGTCAAAAACCAACGGGCAATATACTTCGTGCAGCCATAGTATCCCACGGCTCCAAAAAGAACCATCGCTAAGGCAGCTCCCATTACGGTATGGTAACCAAAAGCATTCAGCCCGACTGCCTGCATTCCGGCATAGCCAGGTCCGGCGAAGCCGGATATACCAATGAGCGCAAGACCCAGCAGACTGGGCCATGTTCTGCTGACCGTTGTCCATAAATAAATTAAACCGATAAAAATACCGACAATTGTCATACCAATCTTGGTAATAGGATGTATTGGTGGAAGTAGGGGAAATAACAACATAAAGGCTAAGCCAATTGCAGTATGAATGTAGGTTTTCATATTGCTGACTTTTGGTGATTCGGTTTGCTGGTTTTTGCTTAATGAAGCGTTTGCCATATTAACCAATCCTTCCTTTTTAATAAAGGTTTCTTAACCCGGATTGAATACGATTTTGAGTATAAGTTATTAAACTTAAGTTCCCTTGATTATCCACAGGTACTATATTTAGGATTCTGTGATATCGGCAATTCTCTCTGCAAGCTGTTCTTCTTCAACAGAGCCGGTTAACTTGCCTTGGTATTCTCCATCTTTAAAGAAAAGGATCTGAGGAACACCTTTCAGGGAAAACCCTTGGTATAAGGATTTATTTGCTTCCACATCAACATAATAGAAACCGAATTTTCCTGAATAGTTTGGTTGTAACTCTTCTAAGATTGGCAAAACGTTTTGGCATACGTGACATGCTTTTCGAGAGAAAATTACAAGGCAAGGTTCTCCAATATCGTAAACAACTTCGTTGAAGCGATTTTCGTCTAGCTTCGCCAAGGACATCTTTTCCACTCCTTTAACTATCAGCGCTATTGAGGGCGGTTTTTTTATGACCGCCCAATAGCTTGTGTCGTTTCGTCAATGGTTTTTTAGGCGCTAATGGTCACACCCGTTTCGTAAATTTTATCTTCGGCAACCATCTTTACTTGGTATTTCCCGGATAGCCCGGTTTTGGTAACGAAAGTGTCTACGTTGCGGGGATCGGATTTCTGGAAGGTTCCCACGCACATGGCTCCATAAGCCTGAGCCACCGTATTGATGGGATACCTTAAGATTTCACCGGATTCACTTACGAGGAGCAATTGGGCAGTTTCTCCGCTTTCATAAATTGCATTTAAGCAGAAACGGTCTTCTTCTTCAATGATCTTCGCCTGATAATGCTCCGGTATGAACTCCTTTGTTTCTACGGCTTTAATTTTCATCCGGGTTGTTTGTATTTCCACGAATTGTCCAAGTCGCTGCCCCTCACACAATTCGGCAACTTCGTTGGCATAATAAATCGGCAATTTTTCTGCACGGTAAAAGTTGGCGGGAACTTGCAGTTCATAGACCAGCTCATCATTGACAAGCTCGCAGGTGATGGAATTAAGGGTATACACATTATCCTTAAACTTGGGGTTCTTGGACTTGCCCACCGCTAAACCTTCGCAGGGCTTTCCGTTCTCATAGCCGATACCGCCTGAGTGGACCATATAGTGACCTTCGTCATAATATTCAACATTGCAGATGAAGGGGGAGAAAAAGTCTGCCCCACGCTCTTTACCATACTGCCAAATCTGCTGAATTCTCATCTTTTCAGTGTCAATCCGATAACGAACCCCGCGTGAGAAGTTGTCTTTATTCAGACGATAATTCTCCTTGTTTTTCGATCGATAATGTCCATTATCGAAAACCATGATGTCGCCATCCGGCAAGACGACACAACCATGTTGCTCATACTGCCAGTCAAACTCGCCGTCACCTGCGGGGGTAAAGAAGTATTTATCCACCAGTTCCTGGGGCCAGCCCTCTGGGTCACCAATCATCCAGTTGAGCCCGCCCGTTTCATAGTCTATGTTGATAATGACATCCTGGTGGCGACCGGAAAGGGTCAGGCTATTGGTCATGCTATCATACCAAACCGCGTTGTTATGGAACCAATCATGTGCCGTCTGAGTGCCTGATCCGGCTACATCCTGAGGAAGGATGTTTTTAAAATCCCATTTTTTCAAAATGTCACCGGAATGGGGATCAATCAATACACAGACATCTTCAACCGTGTCCGCATGGAAATCCTGGGTAAGGACCAAGATGTTGCCGTCATCCATGACAAACTGGTCGTGATGATAGCCGCCAGGCAGGATAAATTCCTTGAAAATCTTTCCACTGAAAGCCATCTCATACAAGCCTGATGTGTGATAAGGTACTTTTACCAAACGACCGGTACCAATAAGGAGATGTCCGTTAGGCATACGTTTTAAATCGAAGCATACGTTTAAAGAGCAATACCAGCGTACCTCTCCGGCATAATCGTAGCCAACAGTCAGAGATGCCATAGAAGGCGAAAGGAACATCAAATTATTGCCCATATATTCAGACGTTGTTTTTATTGAAGAAGGAATAGCAACACTTTTGGGTAAAGGTTCTGTTTGTATGGTTATTGTATTTGAGCTGGAGGTGGAGAGGGTAATTTTTATAGTATTCTCATAACCCCCATATAGACCATAGACTGGGAGAATATGTCTTGTCGCGGCAGGAAAAGTATGTTGAATGTCACCGGGATGTTCCTTCCCTTTTACAATGATTTTTGCTTCGCAGGCAATAGGGGTGTTAAATAAAATCATAGCAGTCAGTGGGGCAACTTCATATGGATTCAATATAACCAAAGGATTTTCCAGTGAATAATTGCCTGCTTCAAACTTTTCCATGAAGGCTTTTTCAAGTTCATTTTGCTTCGTTATAATGTGAGGGCAATACTCGTAGTTAACCAACTTTCTCAACTCCTTAACGCTTTTTGGTTCACTTGTTCGAACTTGAGTGGTGCTGGGAAACAGTTTTTTAATTTGTGGAAAAATACATATGATGTTACAATCCTGCAGAGAAAGTAACCTTTAATAGACCTTGTGCGCACATTCATATTATAAGTGAATATTGTTACACTTGCAACAATATTAGTTACTTATGTAACAATTATTTTAAAGGTGAAAAAAATGGTCAATAGATCGCTCGCTATGTCTTTCAAGAAGAACCGGAATTGCCCCATGCATTATTAGTGATTTGGAGCGAGACCGGCATGAGTGTATAACAAAAAGAGGGATGGATTCCGGTTTGGAAAACATCCCTTTCATCGCAATGAACAAAATTTTATCACTGAAAGAAGTCTCGTTCAATCCAGGGGAGAATGCCCCATAAACAAGCTTATGAAGTCTTCAACAATCGCTTCATAAGCAGACCGATCTGTGTAAAAAGCCATCCCGTGACTGGAGTTCTCAGCTAAATAGAGCTTCTTTTCTGCTTGACAGGCCTCGTACAGCTGCAGGGCCATTTCCACAGGTACAAAATCATCGAGAGCCCCGTGAATAAAAAGCATGGGGGTATGGTTTTTTTCCAGCTGCTTTAAGGAGGAGGCTTCAGAAAAGCTATACCCCGCCTTAATCTCTGTGAGCAGGCTGACAGCCGGCAGCAGAGGAAAGGCAGGAAGATTGTACAGGCGCTTAAGCTGGTAAGCAAGTTCATCCCGAACTGAGGTATAACCACTGTCTTCCACAATAACTTTCACTTGTTCAGGGAGGTTTTCACCGCTGACCATCATTACCGTAGCTCCCCCCATGGACAGACCATGCAGGGTGATTTGAGCGTCAGGTCCCACCTTGTCGGTGATTTCCTGAATCCAGAGCAGATAATCCAGGCGATCCGGCCAGCCAAACCCGGTGTAGCTCCCTTCACTGATACCATGGCCTCTGGCATCGGGAAGCAAGACATTATAACCCAGTTTCTCTCCATAGAATCTGGCGAATTCCCCCATTTCCAGAGCCTGACTGCTGTAGCCATGGGCTAAAATAACTGTTCTGGTAGTCGGTATCCTGGCGGGAAGGTAATAGCCCATCAGCTTCAGCTCATCCCCGGAGGTAACAGTCCAGAGCTGATAAGGCTGGCTTTCAATCCAGCTGGGAAGAGTCTGCCCAGTTAGGGAGGAATTCTCAGCATAAGCAGGCTCTGGGGAAGCGGGGCTGATGGCCATGGCCATCACCGGGAAGGTGTGCATCTCATTGTTTTCCATAGATACGGGGGTCAGTTTTGTGTTTTGGGACCAAGGGGCCTGGGGCTTTCGTTCAATGACCATTTGATAGAAATAAAAACTGAATGATGCCAGGAGCAAAAAAATGAGTGCAGCAATAGTTCCAAGTCCAAGCGCGACTTTTTTTACAGTCATCATTCATCCCTTCCTTGTCCCTATTTTAACAACAAACAATCTTGAATTTCAATGGAAGTTGTAGGCAGGAGGTGCTTGGTGTCAGCTTATGTCTAAGCCATAACGATTGTGATTGCATCCCCTAAAGATATTTCTTGTCATATTAGAGTTAATTGTTTTAGTAAAACAAATATTTTTAATGATAAGTAAAGGAAAGAATGAACTTAAATCGAATTATTACTGTACTACATTAACTGAAGAACTTTATGAGCAGCGACCGGAAGCTGCTCATATGGTGAATAGAGCTGGATATTAAGGAGGCGTTGAGAATATGAAAATCGGAGCAGTTATGGCCAAAGAATTTGTTACGGTCAGGGAGACAGACCCGATCGAGAATGTGTTGAAAATAATGACCGAAAAGAAAGTCAATGGGTTGCCTGTGGTTAACGAGCAGCACTTGCTGATCGGCATGGTTGTCAAAGCAGATATTTTCCGCTTTATGATTCAGCCCGGGCATATTGAGTCTTGTCCTGTGGATTGGGTTATGGCTAAAGATGTGGTTTCAGTTCATCCGGATGAGAGTGTACAGGAAGCTGCCGGCAAGCTTTTAAGCAATCATATCGCTGCTATGCCGGTTGTTGAAAACGGCAAAGTGGTAGGTGTCGTCAGCGTTGAAGACCTGCTGAAATATTACTCCACAGGGAAGGAACAGCCATGAATGAAGTCCTGAACCAGATCAATAACAGAAAATCCGTCAGAGTCTTTGCAGAGAGGCCTATTGAGGGAGCAACTAAGAAGGAGATCCTCCAAGCCGCCTTGGCCGCCCCCACTGCGGGAGCAATGATGCTTTACAGCATACTGGATATTACGGACCAGGCTCTTAAAGATAAGCTGGCCGTGCTTTGTGATAACCAGCCCTTTATTGCCAAGGCACCCTTGGTCCTCATTTTTCTTGCGGATTATCAGCGCTGGTATGATGCCTATTGTTATGCGGACTGCAAGCCGCGACAGCCGGGGGAAGGGGATATTCTGCTGGCCTGTGCCGATGCCCTGATCGCTGCGCAAAACACTGTGGTGGCTGCTGAATCCTTAGGGATAGGGTCTTGTTATATCGGGGATATTCTTGAGAACTATGCAGCGGTTCGCGATGTATTGGAACTACCTGATTATGTACTGCCTGCGGCGATGCTGGTCTACGGTTATCCTACAGAATCCCAGCGGAACAGGAAAAAACCTGCCCGCTTTGACGAGCAGTACCTGGTCTTTGCCAACAGATACCACAGGCTCAGCCAGGAAGAGCATGAAGAAATGCACCGCACGCGTCATGAAAAATCCGGGTTGAGCGGGAAAGATGTCTGTGAAAGCACCAAGGCTTATTGCGACCGTAAATATATGTCGGACTTCTCCCTGGAGATGAACCGCTCAGCGGCCGAGTATCTGAAGAACTTTAGATCAAAATAACGACAAGGCAGAACATGCCAAAGAACCGTTTACAAGTCTCCGGGCTGTAGACGGTTCTTTGCCGAAGGAATAAGAAAAATGCCGATTTATTTTTATTTTTCTTGGAGAATTATTGACGTTATTCTGTTAAAATGTAAAATAGACATTGTTATGTTTTTAATAACTGCCGGTTTTCGACAACCGGCTTGGTTTGAGGAGGTCAGGCATGAGCGAAGAGATCATCAGGCTTGTCAACGTGACGAAAGAGTACGATGGGGTACAAGTCCTGGATAACATAAATTTATATATTTTGCGCAATGAGTTTATAACCCTTCTTGGACCGAGCGGTTGCGGAAAGACCACAACCCTTCGAATCATTGGAGGGTTTGAAAATGTTACCGGTGGGGATATCCTCTTTGAGGGCAAAAAGATCAATGATGTTCCGCCTTATAAGCGGAAAGTCAATACGGTTTTTCAACAGTATGCTTTGTTTCCCCATATGAATGTTTTCGAGAATATTGCCTTTGGTCTGCGGATTAAGAAGGTTGACAATAAGGCCATTTACGCGAAGGTGCTTCAGGTTATGGAGCTGATGAACCTCAAGGGTTTCGAAAAAAGAAATATTGATTCCTTAAGCGGAGGACAACGGCAAAGGGTAGCCATTGCCAGAGCTATCGTCAATGAACCGGAGGTTCTGTTATTGGATGAGCCTTTGGCCGCTTTGGATTTGAAATTGCGTAAAGAGATGCAGCTGGAGCTGAAACGAATTCAGCAGCGCCTGGGGATCACCTTTATCTTTGTTACCCATGATCAGGAAGAAGCCCTGACCATGTCCGATACCGTGGTGGTGATGAATGAAGGGAGAATCCAGCAGATTGGCTCTCCCATTGATATTTATAACGAACCGAAGAATGTTTTCGTGGCCGACTTTATCGGGGAAAGCAATATAATGGACGGGATCATGCTCCAGGACTTCCTGGTCCATTTCCAAGGCCGCCGCTTTGAATGTCTGGATAAGGGGTTCAGCGCCAACGAAGATGTGGATGTGGTCATCCGTCCCGAAGATTTGAAGCTGGTACCGGCAGAGGAAGGGATGCTCACCGGTAAGGTTCAATCCGTGGTCTTTAAGGGTGTTCATTATGAAATGATGATTCAGAGCAGCGAGTTTTGCTGGATGGTGCACAGCACACAGATGGAGGAAGTGGGGAATGAGGTCGGACTCAGGATCCTCCCCAATGATATTCACATTATGAAGAAGGTGAGAGGGGATTGAAAAAAAAATTACTGACCGCTCCCTATCTGTTGTGGATGCTGATCTTCACCATTGTCCCGCTGATTTTGGTGGTTTATTTCAGTCTGTTTGAAAGCGGTCCCGAGGGGATTCGCTTTACAACAGTGCATCTGGAAAGGGTTTTTGAACCCATCTATCTTAAGGTTATTTTGCGTTCGGTTTGGCTCGCTCTGATCAGCACGGTGTTTTGCTTGCTGCTGGGGTATCCGATGGCGATGATTCTGGCCTCCAAGGGCCTGAAAAGAAGAGACTTTTTAATCGTTCTTTTTGTTTTGCCCATGTGGATGAATTTTCTGGCCCGAACCTACGCCTGGATGACTCTTTTGGAAAATAAGGGCATCATTAATCAGTTTTTGGCCGCCTTGAGCTTGCCGGCTTTAAATATCCTCTACACAGATAAAGCGGTGATCTTGGGCATGGTCTATAATTTTCTCCCCTTTATGGTATTGCCTATTTATTCCGTCCTACAAAAAATCGACCACTCCCTGATCGAAGCGGCGGAGGATTTAGGGGCTACCCCTTATAAGACTTTCTTTAAAGTGACCTTTCCTTTAAGTCTGTCCGGTGTGGCCTCAGGTATTATCATGGTCTTTATGCCGGCTGTGACGACCTTCGTCATCTCCAGGCTGTTAGGGGGCGGTCAATATATGCTGATCGGCAATTTGATCGAACAGCAATTCCTCACCACCGGAGACTGGGGCTTCGGCTCATCCTTATCCCTGATTCTCATGATCTTACTGCTCCTGACTATGGGGATTATGTCCAAGACGGACAAAGATCAGGAAGGGGGTAGATTCTGGTGAAGTCTTTCTTGATGAAAAGCTATACCTTGCTGATTTTTTTCTTTCTTTATGCCCCGATCCTGATCCTGATGATCTTTTCTTTTAACGATTCCAAGTCCCGGGGGAACTGGGATGGGTTCACCTTAAGGTGGTACAGTGAGCTTTTTCAGGATGGGCAGATTGCCTCTGCACTTTATTACACTTTAGTGGTAGCCATTCTTGCCTCTCTGATCGCTACGCTCATCGGCACCCTGGCGGCTATCGGCATCAACAATATGCATGGGTTCCCCAAGGCCATGACCTTAAATGTAACCTATTTGCCGATGCTCAGTCCGGATATCGTCATGGGCATATCCTTGATGCTGCTCTTCATTTTTATTAAGTTCAAACTGGGTTTTATGACCATGCTTTTTGCTCATATCACTTTTAATTTGCCTTTTGTGATCTTTTCGGTATTGCCGAAACTGCGCCAACTAAGTGACGATACTTACGATGCGGCCCTGGATTTGGGAGCCACTCCTTTTGAGGCCTACAAAAAGGTCATCCTGCCTCAGATTTCGCCGGGGATTGTCACCGGCTTTCTGCTGGCCTTTACCATGTCCATCGACGATTTTGTCGTGAGCTTTTTCACCACGGGGTCCGGGGTATCCAATCTGGCGATCACCATTTACTCCATGGCCCGTCGGGGAATTAACCCCAAAATTAACGCGTTGCTTACCTTGATGTTTATTTTTATTATGATCATTTTGGTCTTTGTAAATTATCGGATGGCCAAGGATAAATCCAATGAAAAGAGGGAGATGTATTGAAAAAATCGGTGCTGAAAAAAGCGGGGGCGGTCGTGCTCCTGGTCGCTATGCTTGTAGGACTTGCCGGCTGCGGCGGGTCGGATCAGGCTAAGCTTTATGTCTACAACTGGGGAGACTACATTGATGAATCGGTCCTGGCTGAGTTTGAGAAAGCCAATAATGTGGATGTCATCTACGAACAGTTCGCCACCAACGAAGAAATGTATGTTAAGATTAAAGCAGGCACAGCCAAGTATGATGTGGCCATCCCTTCGGATTATATGATCACCAAAATGATCCATGAAGGGCTGCTCCATACCATTAATATGAAGGCGATTCCTAATTACGCCAAAATTGATGATCGCTTCAAGAATCTGGCCTTTGATCCTAATAATGAATACACGGTTCCTTATATGTGGGGCACCGTTGGGATCATTTACAACAAGACCATGGTGGATGGCGTGGTGGACAGCTGGGATGTTTTATGGGATAAAAAATACGCCAAGCAGATCCTGATGCTGGACAGCCAACGGGATTCCATTGCCGTGGCTTTGAAAAAACTGGGCTACTCTTTGAACAGCCGGGATGAAAAAGAGCTGGAAGAAGCCAAACAATTGCTGATCCAGCAGAAGCCTTTGCTGATGGCTTATGTAGGGGACGAAGTAAAGGATAAGATGATCGGCAATGAAGCGGCCATGGCTGTGGTATGGTCAGGGGATGCGGTCTTCATGAAAGGTGAAAACCCGGATCTGGAGTACGTCATTCCGAAAGAAGGCAGCAATATCTGGTATGATGCTATGGTTATCCCTAAAACCAGTCAAAACAAAGAAATGGCGGAGAAGTTTATTGATTTTATGTGCAGCACAGATGTAGCGTACAAAAACGCTGATTACATCGGCTATTCCACGCCCCAAAAAGAAGTCAGGGCCATGCTTCCTGATGATTTGACTTCCGATCCGGCCTATTATCCAGCTGAAGGTGAATTAAAAGGTTCGGAAGTTTTTGAAGATCTCTCCGATGTTTTACCAATTTATGATAGAATATGGACAGAGGTAAAATCACAATAAAGCGAAAAGCTTGAGGTTTTTATGGTTAGATATTTAAGGGTAAAAAAATTCCGTAAAAAGAAAAATGCTCAACCGGAGGTCGAGCAGCCTAAACTCATGATGGATGTCATCGAAGAAGAGTACCCGGAAAAGTATGATACCTTAAAAGAAAAAATTTCACAGCTTGGTCGTATGTTTACTCAAGAGGAATGGCTGACCATCCTGATGCGCTCCAGGGCGGAGCATGAACGCTTTCTGCCGAAAAAGACCAATCGGGAGCCCAGGGATTAGCCGGAATTGGAATTGTATGACCTATATGAGAGGACACCTATCCAGGTGTCCTCATTTCACGATTAGAATATGCAGTCCGGATTTACGAACAAGGTCCGCCGGAGTGTACTTTATTGCGGCCTGTTCTCTTGGCTATATACAGGGATTGATCCGCTTGTTCAACAATTTGTCCGATGTCCCTTAAGGTATCGGGATAGGTGGCCACTCCGATTGAAACTGTAATATTGATGGTTTTATTATTGGCTAATTGAAAAGGGTAATTCTCTACATTATGGCGAATGCGTTCTGCTATACGCAGAGCCTGAGCGTTGGGACAATCAAGCAGTAAAACGGAAATTCTTCACCCCCATTGCGGGAGACTTCATCAAATTCCCGGCAACTTGTTCTGAGGATTTTGCTTAATTCCCTGAGCACATAATCGCCCTCTTTGTGTCCGTAAGTATCGTTGACCTTTTTAAAGAAGTCAAGATCCAGCATGAGGAGGGAAAGATGCTCCTCCTTTTCCAGAGCATTATGTACAGCATTATTGAGGAGCAGGTCAAATTGCCTTACATTATTAAGGTCGGTGAGAAAATCTTTGGTGGATTCTTTTTGTAACCGCCGATATATCTTATTGGCTGTATTGTTATAACTCAGGTACCAGTAGGCAATTGCTGAGACAAGGGCATAAGAAAGCCAATAGATGAGCATGATTTTCAAGAAATCGGATTTATCTTTGAGCAGGTAGGTAAGGGTAAAGGATGAAGCAAAAAGGACAAAGAAGGTGGAGTAGGCCCATTTCTGCCAGGTCTTTAAGAGGGTCCGGGCGATTAGCCAACAGCCGACGGTATTAATAAGAGCTGTTACCACGCCAAGAAGAGCTCCTGTATTAAAGCCAAAGAACATCAAGCGAAACAAAGCAATCATAATCCCCGTAATATATACTGTAAGGGCGCCGCCAAAAACTGCCGACATAATAATGGGGATATTGCGAAAATCGATGATCGTAATTTCGTCAACAGGCATGGTAAAGAGCATGAGTACAATCCCCAGGGCTCCTGATAAAAAACCAAAAAAGAGCTTAGTCAGAAGGGCAGTACTCTCTTCCAGGTTGTAGTTTTTTAGCAACTGAGTGATTAAACTGATAAACGTAATGAGGATGGTCATATTAATAAATAAATCTTTTAACAAAGAAGCTTCTACCCCTTGCATCGAGTATAATGAGAGAAGTCAATAAAAAATTTTAGGTTTTATGTAAAGGTTATTTGATTATTATTTGTGCCTGATCATTATACATCGAATTAATAAGCTCAACAATATATCGGCAGCTTTTTTCATATGGGGCTGTGTTGAAAATGCATCATTACAGAGAAATTAAGAATTCCGGATGAAGTGGAGGAAAGAGTATGAATCTATTGGGCAATATAGTTTGGTTAGTATTCGGAGGGATCCTGGCGGCGATTGCCTGGTTTTTGGCAGGTTTGATTTTATGTATTACGATCATCGGCATTCCCTTTGGCCTTCAATGTTTTAAGATCGCACAGTTTGTTCTCTGGCCTTTTGGCAAAGAGATAGAATTAGGGAACTTCGGTGTGGGCGGATTGCTGCTGAATATTCTCTGGATACTCTTCTTCGGATGGGAATTGGCCGTGGGTCACCTGGTGATTGGTCTGCTGCTCTGCCTAACTGTTTTGGGGATTCCCTTTGGGATACAGCATTTTAAATTTGCCCAGCTTGCTTTCATGCCTTTTGGGGCGAAAATCCGTTAAGACGTTCCTACCACAGAATGTTCAAGAGCCTAAGCAGAGGGTGGGGGTGGGACCTTGGAGTACAAGCTTGAAGAACGGGAAGAAGTGTGCAGTGTGGCCAGCAAACTCGTTGTTTTAAAAATATACCGCTACCCCTCAGCCGATCCGAATGCGGAGGGAGAGGTTGCGGATTTTCATTGCAACCACAGCAGCGATCGCTGTGAATCCCGCTGTACTTATCGAATGCTTATGAACGATTATTAAAAGTCTTGACCTAAAGTTAAGTTTAGGTGCTATGATAGCTAATATCAGGATGCTCATTTTTGAGGTTCATGAAAATCATCGACAAAGGTGGCACAACAGTGAAAAAGTTAGGATTTGGAATGATGCGGTTACCCTTAATAGCTCAGGAGAATCCCCAGAGTATCGATCAGGAACAAGTGAACACGATGGTGGATTGTTTTCTGGAGAGAGGCTTTACCTATTTTGACACTGCTTACCGTTACCATCAGGGAATGAGTGAAATTGCGCTGAGAAAAGCTCTTGTGGAACGCCATGCCAGGGATTGCTTTACCATCACGGATAAAATGCCGGCATCTTTAGTCACGAAGAAGGAAGATTACCAGAGGATATTTGACGAGCAATTAGAACGATGCGGAGTCAGGTATTTTGATTACTATTTACTGCATGCCCTGGATGCCGCCAGATATGCTGCAACAGTGGAATACGGCGGTTTTGAATTTATGCGGCAATTAAAAGCGGAAGGTAAAGTAAAACACATTGGCTTCTCTTATCATGACAAGGCCGCCTTGCTGGATCGGATATTAACCGAACATCCGGAAATGGAGTATGTGCAGCTTCAGATTAATTACATTGACTGGGAGGATGAAGGAATCGAATCCCGCAAGTGCTATGAAGTCGCGACCAAGCATCATAAACCGGTCATCGTTATGGAACCCGTCAAAGGCGGGGCCTTGGCGACTGTACCTGAAGAAGCCGAGCAACTCTTTAAGGGTTATCACCCGGACCAAAGCATTGCTTCCTGGGCGGTCCGCTATGCAGCCTCCCTGGACAATGTCTGCATGGTGCTCAGCGGTATGAGCACCCTCGAACAGCTCATGGATAATACCAGTTATATGCAAAATTTCATCAGCTTAAAAGAGGAAGAACAGGAGCTCATCCAAAAGGCTATCGCCATAATCAACAATGACATAGCGATTCCCTGTACCGCCTGTGAGTACTGCGTGGAAGGCTGCCCGATGCAAATCCCCATACCGAAATATTTTTCTTTGTACAATAATCAGCAGCGCCATGGGCTGTCCACCCAGCAGACCTACTACCGGAATTTAACCCAGGACTTTGGCAAGGCTTCGGATTGCATCCGTTGTCAGCAATGTGAGCAGCATTGCCCCCAGCATATCCCGATTATAAAAGAACTGGCAGAGGTAGCCCGGGTTTTTGATGTATAATGGTGATGGAGAAAAAATGTCAGGAGGGAAGCCATGAAAGTTATATTAGTGAACGGAAGTCCTCACAAAGATGGGTGCACCTTTACCGCTTTGGAAGAGGTGGCTAAGGCACTGAATGAAGAGGGCATTGATACTGAATTTTTTCACCTGGGGACAAAACCTCTCAACGGCTGTATTGCCTGCGGACACTGTCGAAAACATCAACGCTGTGTTTTTTCCGACTCTGTCAATGAATTCCTGGACCTTGCCCAGACAGCTGATGGTTTTGTGTTTGGCTCCCCGGTCCATTACGCAGCGGCTGGGGGCGCGATCACTTCCTTTTTGGACCGGGTTTTCTACACTGATTCCGGCTCGGGGCAACAAGCCTTTTACTTAAAGCCTGCCGCCGCGGTGGTCTCCGCCCGCAGAGCAGGAACGACAGCAAGCCTGGACCAGCTCAATAAGTACTTTGCGATCAAGGAGATGCCGATTATCTCATCGAAGTATTGGAACATGGTTCACGGCAATACACCGGAGGAGGTCAGAAAGGATGAGGAAGGTTTGCAGGTTATGCGAACCTTGGGCAGAAATATGGCCTGGTTTCTAAAGTGTAAAGAAGCCGGGCTCAGAGCCGGCATACCATTTCCCTCTCAGGAAGAGGGGCTGAGAACTAATTTTATCCGCTAGCATTCTTCCTGCATCTAATTATGGAATGATATTGACAGAAAGCATATGGTCATTGGGCCATATGCTTTCTGTATAAAAAAGGATCTGAAAGGGAAGATGTAGAAATTTTTAAGAGATGAACCAAAAGGCAAGGATTGAGGATAATGCTTGGTTAGCCATAGGGGGAGCAGATATGTATCAATGCTTAAGGGGAGGTAAACTCCCCAAGAAGTCCGGTTATCGGAGCGCCTTAATTGTCGGTGCACTGTTGCTCTCATGCACAGGCTGCAGCAAGGACTCCGCCCCGGAAATAAGGCGTCTTGAACCCATACTTTATTTGCAGGTACCTACCATTGAGTGCCCTGTGGACAAGGATCAGGATGGCATCAGTGATCTGGAGGATATCGTGGCCGGGGGTAAAGAAGAAGTGCGGAAGAGGCCCCGTTATCGGGATGCTTATTATGCAGGAGGGTATCCTCCGGAGAATGAAGGGGTATGTACAGATGTCATTTGGAGAGCACTTCTCCATGCGGGATATGATCTTAAAGCCATGATCGATGAAGATATCCGCCAGAATACCGCTCTCTATCCAAGGGTTGACGAGGGGCGGGACGCCAATATAGATTTTCGCCGCGTGCAAAATCTAAGGGTCTTTTTCCAACGGCACGGTCAGGAGTTGACCACAGAAGTCATTCCCAATGATGTGGATAACTTAGCTCAGTGGCAGCCTGGAGATATTGTCACCTTTGCACTGCCCCATGAACACATAGCCATTATCTCTGATCGCCGCCGGCCTGATGGCGTTCCCTTTATCCTTCATAATGGGGGGCCCGTGGCTTCTGAAGAGGATCGTTTGCTCTCCTGGCCCAGTCCGATTACGGGCCACTACCGGTTTCCTAAATTTGAATGAATTTTTTTGGAGAAGCCGGCTGAATTTGCATTTTAACTCTAAATACATTTTAATGGTAGATGTATAGTAGATATAGTAGATAAAATAACGGAAAAGATATAGTGGAGGTTTTGATATGCCGGCAGAAGAAGTTCATCTATCCATGATCCAACAAATGAAGAAACGGATTTCCGTGAGAACGTATAAAGAAGAATTTCTGCACCCTGAGTTGAAAGAAAAGATTAACTTGGCTTTTAAGGATAATCAGGGACCCTTTGGCGGAGCAGTCAGATTTGAGCTCGTTGCAAGAGGGCTCGCCCAAAAAGAGGCTAATATAAAGCTCGGAACCTATGGCGTCATCAAAGGTGCTTCTTCCTATATTGTGGCGGCCATTCCAGAAGGAAAGCGGGATTTGGAAGACTTCGGGTATGTTCTCGAAAAACTGATCCTGTATGCTACTTCTTTAGGTCTTGGCACCTGTTGGTTAGGGGGAACGTATACAAAAAATGAATTCAGCAAGGCCATCGGGTTGCAGGCCGGGGAGATTATGCCTTGTATAACACCTATCGGCTATCCCCATCAGAAACGCAGTTTGCTGGAATCCGCCATGAGGTTAGCCGCGGGTTCCAAGAATCGCAAACCATGGCAGGAACTCTTCTTTAACCAGGATTTTAGGCGGCCCCTGACGGAGGCGGAGGCGGATAAATATGCTACACCATTGGAGATGGTCCGGCTTGCCCCATCGGCTTCCAACAAACAGCCCTGGCGAATTATTATGGCTCAGGGGAGGGTTCACTTCTATCTGCAGAGAACAAAAGATTATGGTAAAGGGCTGGGCTTTGATATTCAGAGAGTGGATATGGGCATCGCCATGTGCCATTTTGAGTTGGCGGCCAGGGAATTGGGACTGCCGGGTCAATGGCAGATCATCGAGTCCAAAACAGACGCAGCTGAAAGCACTATTCCGCCGGGCACACACTATATCGTAAGCTGGGTCTAGGGCTCCATAACACCTAATCTCATCCGACCGGTATTCCTCATTCCTCCATGAAATCCGGATGGAGAGCACCTTATTGAAGGCAATGGCAATAAGGTGTTTTCTTTTATCTATAAAATTTTCTCTTGATTAATATCGTTACTGATAATATTATAGTAAATGAGATAATTATCGAGAACAATATTAAAGCGAGGTGTTTTGATGGCTAGCAACTCTTTAAATAGTTTACTGAATCCCGTAAGAATGGATATCCTGCAGCTGTTTTTAGAGAATGAGACGGAAACGGTGAAGCGGATCGCTGAGGAGCTGCCCGGCCTTCCTCCGGCCAGCCTTTACCGCCATGTTAATAAGCTGGCCGAGGATGAAATCATCGAAGTTTGTGCAGAATATAAAATCCGGGGGACAGTGGAAAAGGTTTATCGTCTGAAAAACGATCCCTCGCTGCATTTCTACGCTTTTGCTATGACTTTGTTAAGGGATTTCGATAAGTATTTAGAGAATAAGGATTATGACCTCATTCAGGATCGAATTGATTTTCAAAGTTATGCCCTTTATCTCAGCGATCAGGAGTGTGATGAATTAGTGCAGACCCTCCGGGAAACACTTCATAAAGCGGCGGACACTAAAGACGGCGGGGGAGAGCGCCGATTAAGAAAACTTTCTTTTGCCGTTATGCCGGGAGATGAGACGAAAAAGTAAAAAATAGTCGCGCCTGTTATTGAATTGTGGCAATATTTTTGCTAAAGTTGTGGCTGTGACATCATTATGGAGGAGTGCTGCTTATGGATTATGAGCTACAGAAAAAGTATGGTTTATTCACCGCGATTGCCATGGTTATCGGAATTGTTATCGGAAGCGGCGTGTTTTTTAAAGCGGAGAAAATCTTGCTGGCTACCGGCGGGGATCTGCCCCTGGGTATTTTGGCCTGGGTGATCGGCGGCATGATCATGATTGTCTGTGCCTATGTATTTGCTACTATGGCGACACGTTATGAAAAGGTCAATGGGGTCGTGGATTACGCTGAAGCCACCATGGGCCGGGGCTATGCCTATATTTTGGGCTGGTTTATGACCACAATTTATTATCCGGCCATTACCTCCGTATTGGCCTGGGTCTCAGCCCGCTATACCTGCGTTCTCCTGGGGTGGGATATCGTAGGTGCGGAAGCGATGGCTATTGCAGGCTTCTACTTGGTGGGAAGCTATGCTCTCAATGCTTTGTCCCCGAAATTGGCGGGAAAATTCCAGGTTTCCACCACGATTATTAAGTTGATCCCCCTGATTTTAATGGCTGTCCTGGGGACCGTTACCGGGTTAAGCAACGGTGTTTTGATTAAGAACTTTACCAGTGGCGTTATCGCTGATGTATCAACCGCCAATCCTTTGTTTACCGCTGTGGTGGCCACTGCTTTTGCTTATGAAGGCTGGATCATTGCCACCAGTATTAATGCGGAATTAAGAGATGCCAAAAAGAATCTTCCTCGTGCCTTAACCTTTGGCACGATGTTTGTCGCTCTAATTTATATTTTATACTACACCGGGCTTGCCGGTGCCGTGGAAAACAGCGTGATCATGGAAGGGGGAGAAACCGGAGCCAAGATTGCCTTTTCTACAGTCTTCTCTAATCTTGGCGGGTCCGTACTCTTTGTGTTTGTGGTCATCTCCTGCTTAGGAACCCTTAATGGATTAATGCTGGGATGTACCCGGGGATTTTACTCCCTGGCCGCCAGAAATCTTGGTCCTCAGCCCCATATCTATAAGAATATTGATGCCAACACCAATATGCCGACCAACTCCGCCATCATGGGACTGTTATTTACGGCAGGGTGGCTGCTCTATTTCTTTGGCGCAAACTTGGTACCCATTCATGGCTCGGCTCCCTGGTTTGGCCCCTTTAGCTTTGACAGCTCGGAGCTCCCCATTGTCACACTGTACGCTATGTATATCCCCATCTTTATGATGATGATGAAAAAGGAGCAATCCTTAAGCGCCTTTAAACGGTTTATTATGCCTACTCTGGCGATCTGTGCCTGCGTCTTTATGGTCATCGCTGCTGTTTATGCTCACCGCTGGGCGGTTCTCTACTATCTAATCCTTTTTATAGTGGTTATGGCAGTGGGCGGAATGTTCTATTTTACTAAAAAGCCTCACTAGAGATATTTTTCAGGAGATCACACCTTCTTTAAATCACGGGAAGGTGTTTTTTTCTGTGGTGCTGCCTGAGGGGCCGGAGAGCCCTATTAATTAAGCCAGGAGCTTGTCCTCTCGGAACAGCCCCTGGCTTTAAGAAATCTTAATGGTCAGGCAACTAGTAACGGCGTGCTCCCAAATAGCGGGGGCCATAAAAGCTGTCGCTTACTCCGGAAACCTTAACCCCACTTCCGGGATTGGAGGCGTGAACAAACTTGCCGTTACCGATGTAGATACCTACATGAGAGGCTCCGGAAGCATAGGTGCTGAAGAAGACCAGATCTCCCGCTTGTAAATTATCTTTGCTCACAGATGAACCTGAATTGAATTGATCATAGGAGGTTCGGGGAAGGGAGATCCCGGACCCGGAATAGATGTACTTGGTAAAGCCGGAGCAATCAAAACCACTGGTACTGGTACCTCCGAAAACATATTTCGCACCTTGAAAGCTGAGAGCCCGATCGACAAGGGAAGAACCGTTGGCACTGCCCCGCGAGGTGGCAGAGGCTACATTGACTGTTTGCTTGCTGGGACCTTTAGAGACGACTTCATCAACGGGTTTCTCGACAATCTTCTCATCGAGAACTTTTTTGGCTACCTCGACACCGTTTCTCTGCTCATAAGAATAGGTTACAATTTTGGAACCGTTACTGCCTTTAGTGACAACTTTAGTTTGGCCCGGGTTAAGTTTATAATCAGTTTTAGTGACTACGTCATAAGGAATGATCTCCTGTCCGGAATATGTACCTTGGCTTACGACAGTCAGATAAGGTTCAACAGTGACAAGTTTGAGCACATCTCCCGGTTTGATCACAGTGTCTTCAGTTGCCCCGGAATTCCCGGCCAAAACTTCGGCGGTCAACATATTATTTTTGCGGGCGATCAACCACCAGGAGTCTTTTTCCTCTACAGTATATTCTTTTGTGGTAACCTGGCCTTCGATGAGCTGTTCATAAGCCAGCTCCAGGGAGGTCATTTGGCTGGGCTGAATGGAAACCTTTTCAATGGTTACTTCTTCTAAGAAGCTGACGGAAGTGATCTTGTTTTCATCGCTGGATTTGGAATAGTACTCTTCGTATTCTTTAAGTAATTTGTCCGCGTCTTCTTTACTGGGTAAATAAGCTATGGGGGTTCCATTGGCCAGAACTTTGTAGCCTTCCAGATAATAGCTCAAAGAGTCGGCTAAGTTTTCTTCCTTGATTTCAGACTCTTTATAAGCGCTGTTTTTGATGCGGACACTTTCATAGTTGATCTGGTCCCGTGTCTTGGCAACGACACCATAGGGCTCCCCTTTTTCCTGGAGGTATGTATCCACAAGGGTTTGTCCGCTAAGGGAGTTTTCCACATAGCCCACTTGCTGGCCGTTGATCATCACAGCCGCCGCAGTGGTCGTCGTTAGAAAATAAAATCCTAAGCTGCCGGTCAGGACAAGGGTAACTGTCAAAGAACCAAGAACACGAGGCGATTTCCAAGAAATGTTTTTTGCAATTTTTTGAACTTGATCGGACGCAGAAGTCTTGAATTGAGACAAGCTTTCCTTAAAATGCATGCTCAGACACCTTTCTTAGCCTACGGGGTTAGTTGACGGATTCGGGCGAAAGTGTAAGCCCTACGCACAGGAAGTGCGATTCACCCCAGAAATTTAGTCCCCCGCTCTAGGATACCCCAGATTAGGCTTTTATTATAAATGCACGTATTTTTATTCTGATTCGACATCAAGTTCTAAAGTTCCTTCATTAATACTTTATGAAATACGTGGAAATTCATTACATATTTTGGGGTGAAAGGATTCAGAAGTTAGTTATTCACCTTGGAATATGGTAAAATAGTGGCATGCTGTAAGCCAATAATGGAGCAATTGATGACTAGGGGGATAGCTTTGTTCTTTTGGAATCGAAAAAAAGCAACAAAAAAAATATCTCCTGAACCGGAAGCGGCTCAGGAGGTTTGGCAAAGGAAGAAATATAGAACCAATTATTATACTTATAACTGGGCAAAGGAAAGAGGCTCCTTGCGGAGCAAGAAACAACGCAAACATGAAATAGGGGAATATAAGCTTGAAGTGGGGCTTGCCCACTTACCAAGATGCTTTCGCCGGCTGAGCAATCTCCTGTTAGGAACCAAGGGCCGCTTCCACCAGATTGATCATGTTCTGATCTCTCCTTATGGAATTTTTCTTTTAGAAGCCAATAATTTATCGGGACTGATCGTAGGGGAAGAAAAGGAACCCAAGTGGTATCAGGCGATTACCTGGAGGGTGAAGACCTTCCCCAATCCGATCATGGAGAACCAGGTCCGGGTTCAGGTGCTGCAGGAGCTGGCGGGGCTTGATAAAACTATTCCCGTGTTTTCCTATGTGACCTTTAACCGGAGTTGCAATCTGAAAGTTTTTTCGGGTGTGGTCTTTTATGATATAGATCTGCCGGCTTCAATCCTGCAACTGGCCCAGAATCAGCCTGCGGTGCTCAGTGATGAGGAGATCCTTGAGATTGTGGAGAGGATAGAAAAAATCAATCTGACCGATCTGGGCCTGCGCAATGAGTATGCGGCCCGTCAGCGCCGGGAAAGAATGCAGTACAGACCCAAGTATGGAGATATTCGCTGCAGTATTTGTCAAAAGGCTGTTAACGAGCGCATGGCCCGCTATTGTTTAAACCGGTCTGAAAAATTCGCCTGGAAAATCTATTGCGAAAAGCATCAACGGGAAATGACCCGGGTGGTGAGACGGGAAGGGGGGAGAGAAGAACATGGTCCATACCCTGAACCTACAGACTCAAAAAAGGAATCAATGGATTGATATTACTTCTTTAATAGAAGGTTTTTTGCAAAATTTCCAGTTCAAGGATGGGGTGGCAGTGATTTATTGCCCTCATACCACGGCGGGAATCACGATTAATGAGAATGCCGATCCCGATGTTTGCCGTGATCTTCTGAGGCGGCTGGATGAGCTCTGCCCTTGGGATATGGCTCAGGATAGGCATGGGGAAGGGAATTCGGCAGCCCATTTGAAGGCCAGCCTTATAGGGAGCTCTCAGACCGTCATCGTTAAGGATGGCCGGCTGCTTTTAGGCCGCTGGCAAGGGATTTATTTTTGTGAATTTGATGGTCCCCGCTCCCGGCAGTGTTTTGTGAAGTTTATAGGTTGAACGAGCCGGATTATTAAAAAGTGAAGGGCAAAGGCAAGTACCCGATTGGAAGCAAGTACTTGAAAGAGAATAATGAATGAACTTATAGTTGAAAAGCGTGAAGAAAAGGCTCAAGGTATCAGGACAAAAGCTGTCAGAGGGACGATACTGACGCTTATCGGCGGGATTAGCTGGGGTTTTTCCGGTGCCTGCGGACAATACCTTTTTTCGGTGAAGGGCATCGACCCTCATTGGGTTACCGTAGTACGGATGCTTACGGCGGGACTGCTCTTATTTTGTTTGGTTTTATTTAAATACAGGGAGCAAATGGTCGGGTTGTTCAGCAATAAAAAGGACCGCTGGACCCTCATTGTTTTTAGTATATTTGGGCTGATCGCCTGTCAATATACCTATTTATTGGCCATATCTCACAGCAATGCGGGAACGGCAACGGTGCTGCAGTACTTGGGACCCTTATTGATTATGATTTTCGTTTGCGGAATGGACAGGCGGCTGCCCACGAAGACAGAAGGGGTGGCGATTGTTTTAGCTGTAACCGGCACCTTTTTATTGGCCACCCATGGCAATGTCAGCAACCTGGTCATATCGACCCAAGGCCTTTTCTGGGGCCTGATGGCCGCTTTGGGATTGATGCTGTACACCATAATTCCAGGGAAAATTATTAACAGATGGGGGAGCATCGTCGTTACGGGCTGTGGTATGTTGATGGGCGGGTCGATTTTGCTTGTGTTTATCCGGCCCTGGCAGATTCCCGTCTCCCTGGATTGGCAGGTGTTTTGGGGGATGCTGGCGATCATTGTGATCGGAACGGTGGTGTCCTTTACCCTGTATTTGCAGGGGGTCAGTGATATCGGGCCGGTAAAGGCCAGCATGATCGCCAGCGTAGAGCCCGTGTCAGCCGCTTTGTTCTCCGCTTTTTGGTTGGGCACAGCCTTTGTCTGGATCGATATGGTCGGATTTGCTTTGATCATCACCACAGTGATTCTGTTGACAAGGCAAGGGAGTTCAAGGGATTAAAGCCATAGGGAACAGCAATTGCATGGCATGCTCAAGACGTCTTTCCACCCCATACCAATTGACGATATGCCACCAGTTGTTGACATAGTCGCTGCGCCGGTTTTGATAATCAAGATAATAAGCATGTTCCCAGGAGTCGATGACCAGGATGGGGATTCCGCCGGCCTGGTATAGGTTTTGATGCTTCTCGATGGTAAGTATCTCTAACCTGCACCAGGCCGGTTGCCATACAAGCAACGCCCAGCCGGAGGCTTCCACTTGATTGGCGGCGGAAGTGAATTGTTCCTTAAAGCTATGAAAACTCCCAAAGTAATTGACCATATGGGTGAGGGTATGGGGGCCGGGGGTACCCTGGCCCATTCCTGAGGGGGCCATGGAGGTCCAATACAGGCTATGGAGAATGTGTCCTGAGCCATGAAAAGCTAATTCCCGTTCCCAGTGCTTTACCAAAGAGAAATCCTGCCGCTGCCGGGCATCGACTAAAGCCAGCTCGGCTTTGTTTAATCCTTCGACATAACTTTTGTGATGCTGGTTGTAATGTAAATTCAGGACATGAGCACTAATCACCGGCTCTAAGGCGTTATAAGCATAGGGAAGCCCTGGCAATTGGTGCTGGCCGGGTGGTACGCTTAAAAATTGCATCCCAATAATTCCTCCCATCAGATAGACTATGAGTGTCTTGAGATAGAATACGCATACCTTAAGTAGTTGTGACTGGTCAGGTTATTCTCAAAGTGAAACCTTTTGAGTTAACCTTCTCTGGGCAAAGGTTCTGGAACAAAATGGATCGGAGGCTTGGTATTTTCCTGACAAAGTGCGGTATAACTAACTAGAAACAGGGATATATAACCAGATATTGTGGGAATTTAAGCGCATAGTTCTCCTAAAATATGCCTATTCTACTAAATAGAAAAAAGTATTTGACAAGTAAAGCTAGTCCATGTAATATAGTTATTGCGCTAGCGGCCCATTGGTCAAGCGGCCTAAGACACCGCCCTTTCACGGCGGTAACACGGGTTCGAATCCCGTATGGGTCACCAAATTCGGGCGATTAGCTCAGCTGGGAGAGCGCCTGCCTTACAAGCAGGATGTCGGCAGTTCGATCCTGTCATCGCCCACCAAAATCCGGCCCCGTGGTGTAGTGGTTAACATGCCTGCCTGTCACGCAGGAGATCGTCGGTTCAAGTCCGATCGGGGTCGCCATTTTAACTTTATAGCGCAACACATTGTGGGTAGATGGCCGAGTGGTTAAAGGCGGCAGACTGTAAATCTGTTCCGAAAGGTACGGTGGTTCGAATCCATCTCTACCCACCACTAAACATCGCGGAGTGGAGCAGCGG